>JBGQDD010000088.1:0-9946 GCA_041495665.1 Candidatus Acidiferrum sp. | reverse complement strand
CGGGGCCAGGCTCCGCATGATTCCGATAGCCACCGCCCCATAGAGCGCGGCCGCCGTTCCCTTGCCGCTCACGTCTCCCAGCGCAATCCCCAGTTGCTGCGGTCCGTAGCGCAGAAACTCGTAGAGGTCGCCGCAAACTTCCCGTGCGGAAAGATATCGGGCAGCCATCTCCAAACCGTAGTCTTCCGTCGGAACCGGCCGCAGCAGCGCGCCCTGAATTCTCTTCGCCGCCTGCAAATCCCGCTCCAGCCGCGCCTCTTCGCGCGCCAATTGCTCGTAAAGGCGCGCATTTTCCAGTGAGACCGCAAGATTCGCAGCAAGGATCGAAAGCATCTGCACGTGATCCTCGGTGAAATAATTCAGTTGCGGGCTTTCCAAATCCAGCACGCCAATCACTTTCCCTTTGTGCATCATGGGAATGGCCAGTTCCGAACGCGTTTCGGGGTTCACCATCAGGTAGCGCGGATCGACGGTCACATCCGGAACGAGAACCGGCTCCTTCAACGTGGCTGCCGCGCCAACGATGCCTTCGCTCGCGGTCGCGCGCAGTTTTCCCTGCACGTGATGGCCATGCTTTACGTCCACCCGGTGGCGGAAAATCCTTTGCTCTTCGTCGTAAAGCATGATGCTCAGTATCTGGTAATCAATCACCCGCTTGGTCTGTTCCGCGGCGCGCCGCAGTAGCTCTTCCACCTCCAAAATCGCGCCGGTCTCGCGGCCGACTTCGCTTAATAGTAAGAGCGTGTCCGCCTGCGTCCGCACCTTCTGAAACAGCCGCGCATTTTCAATTGCCACTGCCAGCCGGCTGGCCAGCAGCGTCAATATGTTCTGCTGATCAGGGGTAAAATAATCGAGGTGGCGGCTCTGAATATCCAGCACGCCGACGCACTTTCCCCGAAGCATCAACGGCACGGCCAGCTCGGAACGCACGTTGTCGATCGCATTGATGTACCGCGCGTCCTTTGAAGTATCGCTCACTCGCACGGAGTGGCCCATGGCCGCCGCGCTTCCGGTAATTCCCTGCCCCAGGGGAATTCGCAAATTGTCCGCCAACTCGCGCGGATAGCCGATGGAGAATCGGTGCCGGAGATAGCTTCCATCCCCTTCGATCATCAGCACGCCAAAGATTTCATAGTCAATGTGCCGTTTGATCAAAGCCGCCGTTCGCGCCAGAACCTCGTCTAGATCCAGCGAGGCATTCACTTCCTCGCCGATTTCCGCCAGTGTCGAAAGGACTTCGGCGGGAACTTCAGCGGCACCATTCAAGGTAGTTGCTGTCGTATGTTCGTTCGTTGGATTCATGAAGTCTGTTTATTATAGCAGGCGGCGAAGGGCGCGCCGTGCGGGCGTCGCGCATCGCGGTGAATCCTCATTGTTTTCTAATCCGGAAGCTGATTCGTGCGCGCCCGCCATTCGGAGGTGGCCCACAGGGATGGCTGGTTCAATGGAGTTTTAATCGTCCGCAGGTTTCTTCTTCAAACCGGGTCCAAGCAATAGGACGCCAACGTAGGGCAAGTTTCTGTAGCGTTCGGCGTAATCCAGCCCATAGCCGACCACAAATTCATTAGGAATGGAAAACCCGACGTAATCAGCGTGTACCGCGGCGATCCGCCGTTCCGGCTTGTCCAGCAGCACCGCCACGCGCAGATGCTTCGGCTTGCGCTGTTGGAACAGCCGTAGCAGGTATTGCAGCGTCATTCCCGTATCCAGGATGTCCTCGACGACGATGACCGTTTTCCCCTCGATGCTCGAGTCTAGGTCCCGCGTCAACCGGACCTGGCCCGAAGAGCGCGTCTTTTGCCCGTAGCTCGACACGGCGATGAAGTCGAATGAAACTTCCCCCGCAATATGTCTTGCCAGGTCGGTCAGGAAAAAAACCCCGCCCTTCAAGACGCTGACCAGATGCAGCGGTTCGCCCTGAAAATCCTTCCGGATTTCCTTCGCCAGCGCCTGAATGCGTCTTTGAATCCGGGCGCCCGTAATCAAGACTCTGACGCGCTCCCGCGGCGTCCTGGTACTTTGCTGCCCGGCTTTTTGGCCTTTCGGCATTCTATTCCTCGAACGTGGCACCGAGACTCTAACGCACGCGCGTCCCGCGGGGCAAGACACACTTGTTACGCGCCATTATTAGAGCGTTTATACGGCCTCAATCTGGGTTGCCTATTCTCAGGCAAGCGATTGCGTTGGCGTTTAGATTCCGTTTTTGGTGCTGGCGTGCATTGAAAGTAATATTTTTGGCGCGCCAAAGTTTTCCACAGGGTATTGCTTTAATGCATGTAATTCCTGTGATAGAACATAGCTCATAAATCGAGATGTTGGTTGCTGTCTAGCGTCGGCGTTTGCACCCACTGCGATCCGCCCCCAAAATGAGGGGGGCCCTCCACTCCACCCCGGAGGGTTTCAGTTCCGCGCGCAAGAGCGCGAAGCGTCGGCAATAAAAGAAAGGGAGAAACTTCCATGAGAACGAATGGGATGGGATCCTCCATCGTGCGGTATTGCCTTGCGCCGATGGCCAAGACACTGCTTGCCCAGCGGGGCGGCTATTGGGCAAGTGGCGAAGCTTTCATGAAGAGCAAAATTTCTTTGCTTGGGACTCATGCAGCAGTGTTGGCACTTTTCGCTTTGTTCTCGCTCGTATATCCTGCGAGCACGTTCGCGCAGTCGGTCGCTGGACTGGGCGCTGTCGCAGGCACGGTGCGGGACGCCTCGGGCGCGGCACTGCCAAACGCGACCGTAGTGGTTTCCAACGATTCCAAAGGCATCCGGCGCACGACGCAGACCACCGACGCCGGTCTGTTTGCCGCACCCGCACTGGTCCCCGCGACGGGCTACAGCATCAGAGTTAGCTCCCAGGGATTCGCCGATTGGGAAGTTAAGGATTTTCAAATCCAGGTCGGCCAAGTGGTTGACTTCACCATTACCATGCAGATCTCCACCGTTTCTGCCCGGGTGGAAGTCACGGCCGTGCCCTTCGTGGAAGACACCAAGACCGACGTTTCACAAGTGGTCACCTCCCAACAGATTCTCGATCTCCCGATCAACGGCCGCCGCGTGGACTCGTTCGCATTGCTTACACCGGCCGTCGTCCCGGACGGTAACTTTGGCTTGCTGAGTTTTCGCGGCATCGCGGGCCACAACGCCTTCCTTACGGATGGAAACGATACAACCAACCAGTACTACAACGAGAACGCCGGGCGCACCCGAATTCAAAGCCAGATTTCGCAAGAAGCTGTTCAAGAGTTTCAGGTGGTTTCCAATAACTTCTCAGCCGAATACGGCAATGCCATGGGCGGGGTAATCAACACCGTCACCAAGAGCGGGACGAACGATCTCCACGGCACGGCCTACTGGTTCTTCCGTAACCGCACCTTGAATGCCCGCGACCGCTATGCCAGTTTCAATCCCCAGGATATACGGCATCAGGCCGGGGTCAGCCTCGGCGGTAGAATTATCAAGGACAAGTTGTTCTATTTCTTCAATTACGAAGCGACCCGCCGTGATTTTCCGGCAATTGCCTCGGTGACCAGCGCAAATCTATTCACAGCCGCCGGCACTCTGAATGTGGCCGCGAATCCTTGCCCGGGCACAACTGCGCCCCAAGCAACCGCGGCGCAGTGCCAGACAGCGATACAGATGCTTACTACACGCAACTTCGGGACGGTTTCGCGCACCGTTACTCAGGACCTCGGATTTGGCAAGATCGACTACCGTCTGTCTGACAGGAACAGCCTGAGTTTCAGCTTTAGCGGGCTCCGCTGGGTTTCCCCCCACGGCATCCAGGCGACGGGAATCGTGTTCAACACTGGAAATGCGATTGGGAACAACGCCGACTCAACGGTCCGCAATGCCTATGGGCGCGCTCAGTGGACTAGCATCATTTCGGCCAACCTGCTCAACGAAGCCCGGTTTGGCTGGTTTAAGGACCGTCTGTTTGACGCAGCCAGTGACGACTTCCTGTTCCCCGGACTTGGAAGGGCCAGCCTTACAGTCAACGGCACCAGTAATCTGGGCGTCGCCGCGAACTATCCCCGCCTGAATCCAAGTGAGACTCGCTTTTCATTTGCCGACAACCTGGGTTGGACCAAAAGCGCGCATACCATGAAGTTCGGTATCGACATCGCACATACCGAAGACTTCCAGCGGCAGCTCATCAATCAATTTGGGACTTTTAGCTACTCCACCCTAAACGCGTTTGCCTTGGACTTTAGTGGGAACACCACGGGAGCCAAAAACTGGAACACCTACTCCCAACGTTTCGGAAATCCTCAGGTCGACACCAATCTGGTAACGTACGGCTTCTATGGGCAGGACCAATTCCGCTTTAGCTCCCGCCTCATTTTGAACTTTGGCCTGCGCTACGACTATTCCGCAATTCCGCAGCCAACCGTCGTGAATCCAGACTACCCCCAAACCGGCGTAATCCATTCCACCAAAGACAACTTCGCTCCGCGCGCCGGGCTTTCCTATAGTCTTACCCATGATCGGAAGACCCTCCTGCGGGCCGGATATGGCATTTTTTACGCACGATATCAAACTGGATTGATCAACACACTTTTCCTGAACAACAACGTCTATCAGCAATCTATCACTTACAACAGGTCCAACGCCGCCCAACTCGCGGCCGGGCCGGTCTACCCGAATAATCTGCCTTCTACCTCCTTTTCGCCGCCTCCCGGAACCGTGGATATTGTTTTCGCAAGCCCCAATTTGCGAAATCCGTACACCTATCAGGCTAATCTGGGCGTCGAGCGCGAGATCACCTCTACCCTAAGTCTCAACGTTTCCTATCTCTGGAGCCGTGGCGTGCGCCTCTACGGCGTCTGGGACCGCAACGTTGGGCCTCTTGGACCTCCAGTTACCTATACCATTTTGGATTCTTCGGGCAATCCGGCTGGCTCATTCACGACGCCAACGTATCGTACACCGCGGCCGGATACCAGATACCGTCGAATCTCCCAAATCGATAACCCCGGCATGAGCTACTACGATGGGTTAGCCGTGCAAGTCAATAAACGCTTCTCCAAGGGATTCCAGGCGTCGGCCGCCTACACTTGGTCCCACGCCATCGACCTGAATCAAAGCACTGCGGACAACAACATTTTCTTTGGTTCCACGCCGACGAGCTTCGCAAACGGCGACTTCCGGTCTGAAAAGGGCTCCGCTGCGAGCGACCTTCGTCATCGGTTCGTGGTCAGTTCTATCTGGACTCCAGCGTTCACAAAAAGCAGCAACACGTGGGCCCGCTATCTGTTGAACAACTGGGAGCTCAGCCAGGTCACGACACTGCAGTCGGCAAGACCGGTCAACTCCACTACCATCGTCAGCGGCAACGCTTTTGCCGGAGCTCTCGTCTCGGGATCGTTAAACGGGCTGGGCGGTGGGTTCAGCCGCGTGCCTTTCCAGCCGGTTGACAACCTGAATCTCGATCAGGTTTATCGGGTGGATGCTCGCCTGGTAAAAAAGCTTCCCTTCACGGAGCGCGTGACGGGTTACCTGCAGTTCGAGGCGTTCAATTTGTTCAATACGCAATACGACACCAGCCGCCGGACGGATGAGTACAGCTTGAACTCCGCAACCAGCACGCTTAGTCTTATCGGTTCCTACGGAACCGGCAGTTCAACGGCTAGCAGCCCGGATGGTACCACCGCGCGGCGCGCTCAGTTAGCTCTGAGAGTCGTATTCTAATCGAAATGCTGCCAGGTCCCACTGACTTCAAAGTCTGAAACGCAGGAGGCCGGACCTAAGTTCACGTCCGGCCTCCTCGATTTTGCTCCGTCGAACGGCCGGCGGGTGGCCACACGATATTTCCTGATGCGCATTTGGGTGGGGGCGTGGATCCCCTTTAATGCAGTAACACGATTCGGGGTAGCCTACCCCTTGCGATTTTGCTTTTCGCAAACGGGGGCTGTTTTCCGCTTCGCCTTTCTCTCCCCGATCCATTCAACCCGTCTCCGCAGCCGTTCAACCCCCAATTTCTACCATTCACCTCAAAACACTTAGACTTTCGATACCGCCATGCTATCCTCTCCCGTGTTTGTCGCTCATCCATCCCGGTATTTCCTCCCCACGCTCGCTTCCTTTTTGCCTCTTCCACATTCAAGCCTTTTCTTTTCAAGGAGTTGCGCACTCTTTGCCGCAACGGCCACCTCACAACTCTTTGCTTATCAATCACTTCCGCACTCTCTTCATGGTGACGGGGGGTGTACCCCCCTCCCGCCCCATTTTGGAACCAGTCTACCTAGAGCGAAGCGCGCACTTTGCGCTCCGCGCGATTTTGTGCGGTTGCGGAGCCGCCCGCCACTCGTTCACTTGGAGCAGCGACAATCGCCCTGCTCCACTATCCCCCTATCCCCTTTCCTTTCATATTCTTGCGCACTCTCTCGCACTCTCCAAAAGCTTAACCCTCTTATTTTCAAGCGATTCCGCACTCTTTGCAAAAAACACCCGGGGTGGGGGCCTCTTGCTAACTAGCCATCCTTCCCCTCAGCGCTCTCGGTCCCTCCGTGGCAATCCTCCTACTCGTTTGCATCGGCGTCCAGATTCTTTGGAACGGCGTAAAAGCATTGCTTCATTCTTTGCCCGGAGTCGGAGCCTGAGACTGCTCTGTCAAGCCTGGTGTATCATGGATTTTCACCATCGAGATGAGACCCGAAGCCCTGAATTTCATCGTGTGCCCCAATTGCGCGGGCGAATTGTCTGTGAGCAGCGATGCTTCGCGCCCGGCCAAGGACGGCCACATCATGACCGGCGGCCTAGCCTGCCGCGGTTGCGCTTCACAATTCGCCATTCGCAGCGGCGTGCCGATTCTTCTCTCCGCAAACCTCGCCAGCATCAAACTCGAGACGGCTGCACGCTTTGCCGAGGAATGGACGCGCTGGAGCGATCTTCGCGACTATTACGAGCAGGAATTTTTCGACTGGGTTGCCCCGCTGACTGCAAAGGATTTCGCGAACCAGCTTGTTTTCGAGGGCGGCTGCGGGAAAGGGCGCCACACCGCCATCGTCGCCTCGCATGGCGCAAAAGCGATTGTCTCCCTGGATTTGGGCGAGAGCGCCTTTGTGGCCTTCGCGCATACGCGTCAATTCCCAAACGCTCACGTTATTATCGGCGATTTGCTGAACCCGCCGGTCCGTCCCGTATTTGATTTGGCACTTTCCGTCGGTGTTCTGCATCATTTGCCGGACCCCGCGGCGGGATTTGCGAGTCTGGCCTCGCGAGTGCGGGAAGGCGGACGAGTTGCCTTTTGGGTTTACGGCCACGAAGGAAACGAATGGATCACCCGGTTCGTGGATCCCGTGCGCAAGGCCATCACTTCGAAATTGCCCGCGCCATTTTTGCGCATCGCCTCTATTCCGCCCGCCTTCGCGCTTTGGGCCGTCATAAAACTTTTCTATCGTCCGCGAGCTGATGGAAAAGGTCCCACGAAACTTCCTTACGGCGATTATTTCGCCGCGCTGTATCACTACCCGTTCGACGAGATTCACGCCAACGTTTTCGACCAACTGGTGACGCCGGTAGCCTATTATTTGCGTGAAGATGAAGTCCGGCCCTGGCTGGCCTCAGGCTTCCGGGATGCCGCGCTCCGCTCTCATCGCGGGTACAGTTGGACGGGGCTTGCGACCGTCTACCGAGTGAAAGCTGCCGTTACCGATTAGCCCGCAAGATTTCAGTTCGCGGCGCCATCAGCGTTGCGCCACCGCGAGGGCAACAGCTACAATCGAAGCGAGAAATATTCTCAACATTCCATCGGCGCTCTGAGAGGTGCGAAGAGTTGTGCGGAATTGTAGGATATACGCATAAAAACTGGACCCCGCCTCCCCGGCGAATTCAAGAGGCCACGGCAACCTTGATCCACCGGGGGCCAGACCAGCAAGGGGTTTTTCAATCCAGCCTTTTCTCGATGGGCGCGGCGCGCCTGAAAATCATCGACCTGGATTCCGGGAACCAGCCGATCCTCTCCGCAGACGGAGATTTCGCAATCGCCTTCAACGGCGAAATTTACAACTACATCGAAATACGGAACGAACTGGAAAAACTCGGGCATCGCTTCGAGTCGCACTCCGACACGGAAACCGTTCTTCGCGCGTTCATGCAATGGGACAAAGACTGCCTGCCAAAATTGCGCGGGATGTTTGCAGTGGCATTATGGAAAAAATCCGCGAGACGCCTTCTTCTGGCGCGCGACCGCATGGGAATCAAACCGCTTTACATCACGCGTCAAGGCGAAGATCTTTTTTTTGGCTCCGAGCTGAAAGCGATTTTTGTCCATCCGGAAATCGAACGACGGCTGAGCCTTCGTGGTCTCGATTGCTATCTCTCGCTGAACTATGTGCCCTGCCCCTGGACTCTTGTGGAAGGAATCGAAAAACTTCCCCCGGGACACTGGCTGGAGTGGAACGACGGAAAGATTTCTACGGATGCCTATTGGAAACTGCCCTTCAGCCAAGCGGCCGGTTACACGCTCGACACGGCAAAGGAAGAACTCGACAGCCTGCTGCAGCAGTCGGTGCGCGAGCACATGATTTCGGATGTTCCGCTGGGGATCTGGCTGAGCGGCGGAATGGATTCGACGACCATCCTGCACTACGCGTCGAGAGCCACCGCTTCGCAACTGAAAACATTTTCGATTTCATTTCGCGGACGAAGCTTTGATGAGACGACATTCATCGACCGCGCCGTGCAACAGTACGGAACAGACCACGAAGTATTGGATTTGACTCCAGCGCAGGATCTCTGCGGCGCGATCGAAGAGTTTGCCTATTATTCAGACGAACCGAGCGCGGATGCCGGCTCCTTGCCCGTCTGGTTTCTCTCAAAATTGTGCAAGTCAAAAACCACGGTGGCGTTGAGCGGTGAAGGCGCTGACGAACTATTCGGCGGATACATAACCTGCCGCGCAGACATGCTCGCCAAGTGGGCCCGAAGGATTCCGCGTCCGCTCCTGCAAGCGGCGCTGGCCGGAGTACGCCATTGGCCCGTTTCGGACGAGAAAATCAGCTTTGAATACAAGCTGAAGCGATTCCTGGAAGGCAGTCTGTTGGAACCTAGTCACGCTCACACATACTGGAACGGAACCTTCTCGGACGAGGAAAAACGATCGCTCCTTCGGCAGCCGCTTCCCGGCGCTTTTCACCATCTTTTGGATGAAGTAAACGAGTTGCCGAAAACCGGCGACGCTCTGGCACACTTTCTGTGGTTCGATCAAAAATATTATCTGGCCGATGACATTCTGGTGAAGAGCGACCGCATGAGCATGGCTCATTCCGTGGAAGTGCGCCCGCCGTTCCTCGATCATCGCATCGTGGAGTTCGCGGCAAAGCTGCCCGCGCATCTGAAGATTCGCGGATCGCAGCAGAAACTCGTCTTGAGTGAAATGCGTAAAGACAAGCTCCCGGCCTCCATCCAGGCCGGCAAGAAAACGGGTTTTGACATTCCGGCGCATGAATGGCTCCGCGGCCCGCTGCGGTCGATGCTGGTCGATTCATTGCGCGAGGGAATCGCGGAATATGGGCACCTCTTTCGAGCAGATGCCGTTGAAAACTTTTTGACCCGGCATCTGGAAAGAAAAGCCAACGTCGGGTATCACCTCTGGGGCTTGATGATCCTCTTTCAATGGATGAAACGATGGCGAATACAAGCGGCGTCAAGCTCGACGGCGCAAGCGTTCTTACAAGTAAAAGCTGGCTCCTATACCTGATCGTTGCGCTGGTTGCCGGAGCGGTCTATCTGGGTTGCAGCGTGTCGCCGCCGTCGCTGATGGACGACGTCGATGCGGCCGTGGCGCAGATCTCCAGAAACATGGTCACCTCCGGGGATTGGGTAACGCCCCGAGTGGATGGCATCGTCTTCCTCGAGAAGCCGGCCATGTTTTACTGGCCGATGGCCGTTTCGTTCAAGATTTTTGGCGTGCATGACTGGGCGGCGCGCATCCCTTTCGCGCTTTCGG
>JBGQDD010000087.1:0-10053 GCA_041495665.1 Candidatus Acidiferrum sp. | reverse complement strand
TACGAACAGCTGGCAAAGTCGTTGGATCATGTGTCCGACGGGCCGGGGGAAGATGTATGCGCGTGTTGTACGGGCTATCCGAAGGAATGGGGGATCAGACACGCAGGGCTTTCCTGGGAGGCGTACGTTATCTTCCGTGAAGCCACTAGCAGCTCTTGCTCCACAAACGCTCATGAATACGAGCTAAGAGCGCCGCTCCCCAAGAGTCTTGTCTCTGGCGGGTCGCTAGACAAGTCCTGGGATGAGCTGCGCAGGCAAGTCGCGGCTGTCCTCCATGCCTCCCCTGACACGGTCGAGCATTTTTTTGTCTCTCCGAAGCAAGACCTTCTCATCGCTCTGACCGACGACGGAATCGCGGTTCTCACGACCAATGGCTCGGAGATAGCATCGGTTTTGAAGGTTGAAAAATTTCAGTCCCCCTGCATTCCGGTGATGGAGCAGTGGGCGACAGGTTGGTACGTAGGCGCCTGGGAGGAGACCGTTGGCAAAGAGCGCTCCGCGTCGGTGCCTCCAAAGCCCACCCCATAATGCGTGCGGTCATTGCCGGCAATGACTGCATCCGGTGGAACGAATGGGTTAGTCTCCACTGATGCCGTTCAGGAATTCGCTATTCAGACATCCAGCTACGCCGCAGAGTTTGGCCGCACACCGGGAACACATACCGCTGGCGATCGGCATCTGGGATAAAATCAGGTCCATGGGTGGGCTACTTTACTGGAAATATCGCCAAGACGAATCTATATAATTCTTATAACTTAGCCGATTGCGTGGTAAATGAGTTGTGGTACTTTGGCCAATTAACTCAAAGACCCGACAGAGATACACTGACGGGGATACGCGATTTGGATTACGCCTTTGCACATGGCGAAAATCCGTTTCCACCGGAAAGAAGAAGAGACTCGGATGTGAATTCAAATAGCAGCCAAATGTGGATTGAGCTTCCTGGGTCGAACCAGAACCTTTACGGAGACGTTGCGAATTACAGACGGTGGTCCAGATTGGCCTTGTGGTACCCAACGCTCTATACGGGGACGGGAGGATTTGACCACGCTCAACTCGGGTTGAAACCGGTGAATTTTACGCCATATGCTGACAATCCAGCGCAATGCGCCGACAATGCTCATGCTCCTGATGCTGTCGTCTCCACTGTTCTCCAGTGGTCAGATATACTAAAATCGCGAATTGAGAATCATAGCTATATGCATGGCAATCCACTCTCACACGTGTGGCCTGCATATAAGCAATTAGTCAAGATTATGGACGGTAAGTAGTGATCATGGCCGGGTCGCGGTCTGGAATGATGAGGAATGACAATGTTGGCTCGCCTTGTGTGGACTGGGGTCTTTTGGCCAGAGTCGACGCGTTCGAGTTCGAGTGTTTGTGCAGAGCGTCCGAACCGACCATGGAATCAGCAGGTTAACGCTAGTTACGCCTGGCAATGACGAAGTCGAGTCGCCGTAAGTCATTTGCAACAAGTAACGACGTCTCAGTTGACTGGCGATAGAAATACGAGTTCGAGATGTGGCTGTTTCCGCAAGAAAGGGAAATGTCGCAAATGAGGGAAAGGCAACAACAACGTATTCTACCTGTGCCCAAGATCTGGATACCCGCCGCGGTCGCCATCAGTCTTCCTGTCGCCTGGATCTACTACCGAGAGGCAAACAATTTGAGATGGTTTGGCATTCTACATTTTTACTATGTTCCGATTTATGTCCCTGTCGTATTCGGGCTTGTGTGGCCGTGCGCAGTCGCGTTCCAACTCCGGTCAGTGCCATTTGATGTGTGGATTCGATTGCGACGAGCCTGGGTTGCGATTGCTCTTTTTGCATTATCTGTGTTCATCGCGGCATTCTTCATTGGGCCCGAGTACGAATCGTTCATGAAAGATCGGAACGAGCGACATACCGAAGAACTGCGGCGACAGCAAGAACCCGCAGAATGGTCCCGCGCCGTGGAGGCTCTCAAGAGCAGGGGTGTTACGGCTTTCGCAGAACCCCTCACGCAAATCCAGCGGCAGGTACTGTTGCGGTATATTGATGAGAATTAACTGGCGCCCCTCGATGCTAGGCTCTCGAGCGAGCATTACCGAACTGATATCAACGTGATGAGTGCTCTCGCGGGAAAGAGGGAGGTGACTGAAGAAGCGCTGGAGGCACTCTACAAGAATGCGCTGCCTCTGATTGAAAGACCGGAGCTCGGCAGTGTGTCAGAGGTGTTTTCGAAGATTGGAGAAAACCCGAACGTGTCGGTCTCGATGCTCATTCGGATGGTGGAGAGCGATCAACCGGCTGTTCGCTTAGGTGCTTCGCAAAACCCTAAGCTACCAAAGGCGGTAAAACTGGCATATCTGAGGCGGGCATGGTCGTCCCGGTCGGAGGCCGAACGCCGCCGGGTGGCGGAAGATCCAGACACGCCCGTGGAGATACTGGAACGACTCGCGTCGGACCCGGTAGCCACTTGGCCGCTGGCAAGAAATCCCAGCACTCCCGTAAGTCTGTTGGAGAAACTGGCGGCTTCGAATGATCCCTCCCTGCGAAAGGAAGCATTGGCGAATCTGTCCAAGCGCAGGTAATCTGGACAGTGAAAATGAGTGAGGCCGAAGCCAGGCGACAAGAACAAGATGATTATTCCTGGTCTGTGGGGCGATGTGCCACTGCTTCAAAGACTTGCGAGGTTGGGCGATAATGCGTACCCAAGTTTTATGACGGTCCGCGGAGCCGCCGAAGCTCTTCTCGCCCGGGAAGGAGACAATGAAGAATTTGAAAGAATAGTGACAGAACTAGATGACTCAGCCTGATGCGTCATCTCCGGCTGCCCGTGTTGCTCGTCACGCGCACGACGCTCGGCACGATTAATCACACGCTGCTCTCGCTCGCCGCTCTGCGCGCCGCGTGCCTCGACATTCGCGGCGTCATCATGGTCGGCAAGTCGAATCGGGAAAACCGCAGAGCCATCGAGCACTACGGACACATCGAGGTCGTCGGGATCATCCCGCCCCTAAAGCAAATCCACCGCCGCGTCCTTCTTGAAGTTTTTCGCAGGAGTTTCGAACGGAAGGTATTCCGCGGGTGAACCCCGACCTGCAAGTCTGGCATCCGTTCACACAACAGGCGCTCGACCCGCCTCCGATCCGTGTCACAAAAGCCGAAGGCGTCTACCTCTACACCGACGACGGCCGCCGACTGATCGACGGCATCTCCTCCTGGTGGGTCAACCTGCACGGACACGGACACCCGGCAATCGTCTCGGCCATCGCTGCTCAGGCCGCCCAGATCGATCACGTGCTGCTCGCCGGCTTCACGCACGCCCCCGTCGAAGATCTGCGTAAATGCCTGCGCAAGATCCTGCCGTCCGCTCTCTCTCACATCTTCTTCTCCGACGACGGCTCAACCGCGGTCGAAGTCGCTCTCAAGATGGCCGTGCAGTACTGGCAGAATATCGGGCGTCCGGTGAAAAAAGCGGTCGTCGCGCTCGATCACGCTTATCACGGCGATACGGTCGGCGCGATGTCCGTGGGCGCGGCTTCCGCGTTCACCGACCCGTTTCGCCATCTTCTGTTTCCGGTCCACCGCGTGCATTCGGCCTATTGCTACCGCTGTCCCGTCGGCAAAACGCGCGCGACCTGCTCGATCGACTGCATTGGTAAATTGCAGCGGCTGCTTGAAGAAAAGCACCGCGAGATTGCCGCCGTAATTGTCGAGCCTTTACTGCAGGGCGCAGGCGGCATGATCGTCCACCCAGTCGATTTTCTGCAGCAGGTGCGGCAAATCTGCACCGAGCACGGTGTGCTGCTGATTGCGGACGAAGTCCTCACCGGCTTCGGCCGCTGTGGCAAAATGTTCGCCTGCGAACTCGCCGACATTGTTCCCGATCTGATGTGCCTCTCGAAGGGCCTCACAGGCGGCGTGCTCCCGATGGGCGCCACGATCTGCACTCCGGAGATTCACGAGGCGTTCGTCGGCACGGACCGCGCCCGCACTTTCTACCACGGCCATTCCTACACGGGGAACCCAATCGCCGCGGCAGCCGCGGTGGCAAGCTGCCGGATTTTCGACAGCGAGCCCGTCTTCGATCGCATCAAACAGATCGCCGAGATTCACAGCACGCGCCTTGCCGCGATCAAGGGGCATCCGGCCGTCGGCGACGTCCGGTCAATCGGCACGTTGGCCGCCATCGAGCTCCGCGCGGACGACCCAGGCTACGCGTCCAAGCTGCGGCCCAAGCTCTACAAATTCTTCATCGATGCGGGCGTGCTCCTGAGGCCACTGGGAAACGTCGTCTACGTTCTGCCGCCGTACGCAATTTCACCCGTCGAGCTGAATTTCGTTCACGACCGAATCGTCGAATCGCTGGGGCTCTGTTAGCATTGACCCGCTCTGCAACCTCGGCGCATGCGGAGAGACATTGAGTCTTTTCAATAGGTTGCGCGAATTCAGGGCGACACCCGCGATTCAAGGTTTCCTATGGCCTCAACCGTTTCGGCTAACTGCAGTCGGAATCAAGGCACCAAAGAAAACTTCAAGCCCTTCCGAAGGTTAGCTCACGAGACTGGCCTCGCGCAAAGTCAGCGAGGAGACCGATCCCGTCACCCATTTCGCGACGGTTGTTCAGCCGTGAGGGTTTGGTGTCTTTGGTGTCTGTTTGGCCCCGAAATTGGTGCTATCTATGCGGAAAGATTGAAGGAGTTGAAAAAGGAGAGACCTTAGAAATCGCCAATGTTCATGCTGGTTTCGTGCATGTTGCTGAAAACATGCTAAGATAGCGACTAGGCCGGGGTGAGTATCCCACCCTCTCCGCCAGAAAGCCGTTTCCCTAAGGGCCCATGATTCTCCGCACCGTCGAGCAGGTCCGCCGCGTCTTCCTCATCATCGCTGGATTCACCTTGCTCTTGGCGGGTGGCGTTATGCTGGTCACTCCCGGGCCGGGAATGCTGGTGATTTTTCTCGGGCTGGGTTTGCTGGCCGCGGAATTTGTTTGGGCGCGCCGCCTGATGGAGCGCATCAAGCACGAAGGCGGACGCTTGGTTGACCGCTTTGCGGTCACCAAGAAATAGCCGCTTTGCGGTCGCCAAGAAATTGAAGACGCCGTTCTCCGTCAGGCAAAACAACAGAACACATCTTCTGTGGAGGGCACCTTGTCACATGCGATGCCGCGGACGGCGGCGAATTGGTCTGGGAAATGGGCGCTGATCACCGGAGCCAGCGCCGGGATTGGCGTGGCGTTCGCGGAAGAATTGGCATCCGGCGGAACAAAGCTGGTGCTGACGGCGCGGCGAAAAGATCGCCTCGATGAATTGGCGCGCAGGCTGACCGCAACCTACAAGGTCAGCACCGAGGTGTTCGCCGCGGATCTGGCAGATCCAAACGCCCCGGAAAAGATTTTTGCCTTCACGGAAGAAAAAGAAATTGAAATCGATCTGCTGATCAACAACGCCGGTTTCGGCCAATACGGCGAATTCCACTCGGTTGAAAAACAACGGTTGCTGGACATGGTGCACGTGAATTGCCACGCGGTGGTGCATCTGACCCGGCTGTATTTACCGGAAATGGTCGCTCGCCGCCGCGGAGATGTGCTCATTCTCGCGTCAACCGCTTCTTTCCAGGCCGTTCCTTATATTTCCACCTACGCTGCCACAAAGGCGTTTGATTTGCTTTTCGCGGAGGGCCTCGCCGAAGAGATGAAACCATACGGGATCCGTGTGTGCGCTCTTTGCCCAGGCTCGACGGAGTCCGAATTCCACGCCGTTTCCGGCCAGGAAAAATTCATGCGCCGCATGGAAACCGCGGAAAAAGTCGCGCACACCGGACTGAAAGCCCTGGCCGCCGGCAAAAGTTACGTCATCTCCGGCCTCGGAAATTATCTTGGCGCCCACGGCGAACGCCTCGTCCCCCGCCGCTTCGTCACCAAAATCGCCGCCGGCATGTTCAAGTCCGAGAACAAATAAAGAGCCCTTCCCGCCTGCGCACTAACGATCGCGTGTGGATGTTGCAATTCATCCATACACGCAAACGGCTCCTCGACACGCGGAGGCCCCCACTCGCGTCTAACCTATTGTGAAGACAAGCACTTTCTGGCCTTCAGTCCGGATGACTTCTTGGACGGGAACTTTTTCGCGACGGGCCGGGAATTGACAGATGAGAACGGACGGAACGTCATATTAGGAGAGATGAGGATCGCCGAGCAAGAGAGAGACGACGTTCTGTTGCGGCGGGCCGCCAAGGGCGATGAGGAGGCTTTCACGATCCTCTACCGGCGGCACCAGGCGGCCATGTATCGGTTTGCCCTGCGCATGACGGGAAACACCTGGGCCTCGGAAGAGATTGTGCAGGACGTGTTCATGACCCTGATGCGCGATCCGAAAAAGTATGACGCCGCACGCGGAGCGCTCGGAGCCTTCCTTTACGGAGTGGCGCGCAACCGCGTGATGAAACACCTGGAACGATTGCCGCGGGAAGTTTCGCTTGAGGAGAAAGACGAGGATGGCACGGGCTCCGGAATTGCTTTGCAGGACGCATCCACGCCGGCGATGTGGGTGGAAAAACGCGAACGCAGGCAGCAAGTGAGAGCCGCCGTTCAGGAATTGCCCGCGGAGTTTCGCGAAGCTGTGGTGTTGTGCGAGCTGGAAGAACTGAGTTACGAGGAAGCGGCGCAAATGGCCGGATGCCCGATTGGGACGATTCGTTCGCGGCTGCATCGCGGACGGGCTTTGTTGATGGCCAAACTGGAAATGTTGCGCGACGTGCCCCGGCGCGCGAGCGTGGCGCGATGAAGGATTGTTTCTCGTGCAAAGGAAGCAAGAGATGACGTGCGAAGAATTTGAAGCCATTGGATTGGACGCGGAGCGCGACGCTTCGTTGAGCGAAATGGAGCGTGCGGCGGCGCATGAGCATGCCAGCACGTGTTCGCGGTGTGCTGCCCTGCAGGATTTCTGGCAGGCGGCTGGGGTTGAGCTCCGCGCCTTCGCGGAAGATACCGCTCTGGCGCAGGCGCCCGCGCGCGTGGAAATGCGTTTGCGGCAGGAACTCCGCACGCAGCATGTGACATTGAAAATGCGGCGCACTGCCGTGGTTGCTGCGTGGGCGCTGGCCGCTGCGGCGGTGCTGGTCGGAGCGGTGGGCTGGAAAAACTGGCGAAAGAGCGGGCAGGAGGAAAAAGCGAACCATCTGAAATCTTCACTGCGCGTGGCAAATCTCCCCACAAACAACGCGAACGCTATGCCAAACCATGAGGCGCCGGTGCAAAGTGCGGCAGCGGTCGAACAACCGGATACAGCGGATTCCGAAACACTGATGGCGGACAACGAAATGAACGACTTCACGTTGCTCCCGGGAGCTCTGCCAACGGACACCGTTGACGCCGCGATCTTGCGGGTGCGCATGCAACGCGGCGCGCTGGGTGCATTTGGTTTGCCTGTGAATGAAGAGCGCGCCGGCGAATGGATCCAGGTGGATCTTCTCGTGGGAAATGACGGGTTGCCGCAAGCGGTTAGGCTGCCGCAATAGTAATGCCAGAAGCGACGGGCGCCGGATTCCGGAGGCGTACGGCATGATGGGCGCGACGGCGTTCTGGGAGAAAGTGAAGACAACGGTCCGCAGTGATGAAAGTGTCCGATGGAATGTTTGGACGATTCTTCTGAGGCCGCTGAAAGCCGGAATCGCCGAAATCGCCGCTGCAAAAAGTTTGCAGCAATTCGGGAGAGAAGAGGAGAAGGAACAATGAATCGCAGATTAGCCATGAGCTTGATTCTTGGTGGGACACTGACGGTGAGTGGTGGGTTGGTGCGAGCGCAAGAAGCGCCGCCGCCTCCGCCCCCTGGAGAGAGGATGCACGGCGGGGGGCCGGGCAGAGACTTTATGGCTCCGCCCATGGGTGACCGCATTGAATTGCTGGGCTTCGAGGGAATGCACAGCGGAAAAATTGTGACGGGCGCGCCGTTCAGCGCCGTCGCTGTCTCCGAGTCGACGCAGACACTCGCGGACGGAAACCATATCACCCGGAAGACGCAGACGAATCTTTTCCGTGACGGCCAAGGACGATTCCGCAAGGAAGTGACGCTGTCGGGCGTTGGTCCGCTGGCAGCTTCCGGAGGGCCGAAGTCGTTCGTATTCGTGAACGATCCGGTGACAAACGAGAATTTCATTCTGCATCCCGACGTGAAAACGGCCGAGAAGATGGGCGGACGACATGGTGGAAAGGGAGGAATGAAAGGCCCGATGCGGGGCGAACTGAAAGACAAGGCCGCGAACTGGGAAGCGAAAGCAGAGGCGAGCGAAAATTTCAAGAAGGAAGATCTGGGCACGCAGACGATCGCCGGAGTGGCCGCGCAAGGAACGCGATACACGCGCACGATCCCCCCGGGACAGATGGGAAACGAAAAACCGATCTCTATCGTTTCCGAACATTGGTACTCCACTGAACTGCAAATTACGGTCATGAGCAAGCGGAGCGATCCGCGATTCGGCGAAACGACTTACTCGCTGACGAACATTCAGCGTTCTGAGCCGGCTGCGTCGCTCTTCACCGTGCCTTCCGATTACACCCTCAAACAGGGCGGGATGGGCAAGCACGGGATGAGGAAGTTCAAGCAAGGGCCGCCCGCGCCGCCTCCCGCGGACAACTAAACCACGACACACGATCTTCTCTCCTGAAGACGGCACGCCCTTTTCGCAGTTGCCCCCATCGCTGCGAAAAGGGCGTAGCCGTTTCTGGGTGAGCAAGGAAGCAAGGATGTAGGGAGGTAAGGAAGTAAGGAAAAAAACAAATTCCGCCGCGACGTGTCATTGATCGCGGACGCATGCGGACACCATCGCACGATCGAGGAGTTCGACGACGTGGAGAACTTCCTGGTTGGTGCGGTGGATGGCAGCGCCGGCGCGCAGTTGCAACAGACAGCCGGGGTTGGCGGTAACGATGGTTTGGGCGCCGGTGGATTGGGCGTGGCGCATTTTTTCGGCGAGTAGTTCGAGGGATGTTTCTGTCTGTGTGACGTTGTAGACTCCGGCGGAGCCGCAGCAGATTTCCGAGTAGGGCAATTCCACAAAATCGAGATCGGGAATGGCGCGCAGGAGAGTGCGTGGAGCTTCGCGAATTTTTTGCCCGTGGAGAAGATGGCAGGAATCCTGGTAGGTGACGCGGATCGGAAGCGGCTTCATTTTTGCGGTGAGACCGAAAGCGGCGAGGAATTCGGTGACGTCGCGAGTTCTTGCCGCGAACAGGCCGGCTTGGGCGTGTTCGGATTCGCCCGGTGAAAAAAGATGATGGTATTCCTTGAGCGTGGAGCCGCAGCCGGCGGCGTTGGTGATGATGGCGTCGAAGTCTTCGCGGAGAAATACGGAGAAATTCTTTCGCGCGAGTTCGCGGGCGGCATCGCGAACGCCCGCATGCGCGGCAAGCGCGCCGCAGCAGAGCTGGCCACTGGGGATGACGACTTCGCAACCGTTGGCGGTCAGGACGCGGATGGTGGCTTCGTTGAGCTGCGAAAAAGTGACGTTGGCGACGCATCCGGCGAAGAAGGCCACGCGGGCGCGGCGCGGACCGGCGGCAGGAAAAGTCCAGCCGAAGCGGCGATAGAAAAAATTGTCGTCGATGCGCGGGAGGAGACGTTCGCGTTCGGCGAGGCCGAGAAGTTTCAGGATGCCGATGCCGCGCGCGATGGTTTGCAAGCCGGAGCGCTGGTAGATACGTATGACGCGCGCAAAGTCGATGATGCGATGCGGATCGGGGAGCAAGTGCCGGAATACGAAGTTGCGCGTGACGGTGGCGAGCCAGGAACGCGGGGAGTCGCGCTCGATGCGCGCACGGGCGTGCTCGACGAGTTTTCCATATTCGACGCCAGAGGGGCAGGCGGTTTCGCAGGCGCGGCAGTCGAAGCATTTGTCGATGTGATCGACGAAGGAATCGGTGATGGGTTGCTGATTCAACTCGACGTGGATCATCTGGTGGATGCGGCCGCGCGGCGAATCGGCTTCGAGGTTCCAAAGGCGGTAGGTGGGGCAGGCGTTGAGGCACAGGCCGCAGTGGATGCAGCGGGCGTAGTCCTCGTAGATGGGGTTG
>JBGQDD010000086.1:0-10058 GCA_041495665.1 Candidatus Acidiferrum sp. | reverse complement strand
TGATCTTGGTCATTAACATCGTTGCCCGGGCGATACATTCCCGGGGAATTGCCGTTCCGAGGTCTTAACCCATGCACGCTACTGTGAGGCCAGCTTTGTCCGTGAACCTACCTCCCATCGTGACCAGCGCGGCGGCGCGAGAGACCTCGTCAGCCCTCTCCATGCGCATGACCATCTCCAAGGTCAATTTCTGGTACGGCAGCAAGCAGACCCTCTTCGACATCAACATGGGCATCGCTACCAATAAGATCACCTCTCTCATTGGCCCCTCCGGCTGTGGCAAGTCCACCCTGCTTCGCACCCTCAATCGCATGCACGAAACCGTGCGCGGCGCCCGCCTCGAGGGCGAAATTCTTCTCGATGGCCAGAACATCCTGGTGCAGGACGTTACTTCCTATCGCCGCCGCGTCGGCATGGTCTTTCAACGCCCCAATCCTTTCCCCAAGTCCATTTTCGAAAACGTTGCCTACGGCCTGAGGATCAACGGCTCGAAAAGTCCCATCTCCGAAGCCGTCGAAAAAAGCCTTCGCCACGCCGCCCTCTGGGACGAAGTGAAAGATCACCTCCACAAGTCCGCGTACGAACTTTCCGGCGGCCAGCAGCAGCGCTTGTGCATTGCACGCGCCCTGGCCGTCGAGCCCGAAGTGCTTCTTCTCGACGAACCGTGTTCGGCGCTCGATCCCATCAGCACCGCGAAAATCGAAGAGCTGCTCGTGCAGTTGAAGGATCTTTGCACCATCGTGACCGTTACTCACAACATGCAGCAGGCCGCGCGCATCAGCGACTTCACCGCCTTCCTGCTCACCGGACAGCTCATCGAGTTCAGCCCCACGCCGCAGCTCTTCACCACGCCCGGTGATCCGCGCACGGAGGCCTACATCACCGGCCGCTTTGGCTGAGGTCTGAATCGCTCCGTCATTTCGAGCGAAGCGAGAAATCTCTCTTCGTTTTGTGGTAAATGAGTCGTGAGGGGAAAGGTTTCATGGAACGCCACTTTGAAAAAGATCTGAACGAGATGAAAGAGCGCCTGCTCTGGATGGGCAGCCTCGCGGAGCGCTCCGTTCACCAGGCCGTTCACGCTGTTCTGGAATCGGACGAACAGCTCGCCAATCGCGTCCTCCTGGAAGAAGACGCCATCAACGAGCTCCAGATAGAAATCGACGACCGCGTCGTTCAGCTTCTCGCGCTGCACCAGCTCATGGCCATCGATCTCCGCTTCGTGCTGGCTGTCTCGCGCATCAATAACGATCTCGAGCGCATCGGCGATCAAGCCGTCAACATCGCGCAGGGCGCCCTGCGCATCCTTCGCCACCCGCGCGTGAAGCCCTACGTTGATCTGCCCCGCATGAGCGAACTCGTCGAAGAAATGGTGCGCAACGCCCTCAACGCCGTCGTCCGCCGCGACGTCGACCTCGCAAATAGCGTCCTCGCCACCGACGATAAGGTGGACAGCTACCGCGATCAGATTTTCCGTGAATTGCTTACCTACATGATGGGCGATTCCAGCGTGGTCTTCCCCGCGTTTGAATTGATCCTCGTCGCCAAAAACCTCGAGCGCATCGGCGACCACGCCACCAACATCGCCGAGGACGTCATCTACCTCGTCCAGGGCCAGGACATCCGCCACCCCACCGTCGACCGCCGCTAATGCTGCCCATTTCGGTTCGCTATTCGATGATTCCGAAAGCATGGGCTTTCCGGATTCCAAGGCAAAAGAATTCTTCTTGACCGGTTCTACTCTGTTTGTTAACATACTTTCTGGATAAGGGTGTGGAAACTCTTCGATTGCGGCAGCTTCCCTGCCGCTTTTTCATTTCCGGGGCCTCAAATTCCGGTCAAGTTCCTTGCTTCCATTCTCTTACGTACTTTTTCCCTCTTGCTCGCTGGCAGCACCAGCTTAGTTAAGTTGTTTAGAATCAACACTTGCAAGGGCAATAATATACGTGACTCAGTGATGTCGTCGAATTTCTTGTATTCAGATTGGGCTTTTTTCATAATGTGGGCAGTAGTCTCAGAGATTCTTTGAATTTAACTTCTAAGGATTTCTTCCGCACATCTGCAATCAGAGATTCAATACCAGCTTGGCAGATACAAAACAGTCCGATTGCTTCCTCTGTTTCGAGGTTATCTTGGGGATGCATTAGAGGATTTCTTTTAGTTTTCAGAATTTTGAGAACATCAATAAACTCTGTGGAAGCGCCGTTCAATTCAAGAACCGATATATATTCTCCCCAGTTCCTTCTGTTTACTTTCGGGAGGGTGCCGCTCGCGGCGTGAACGTAAGCCTTAATGCCAATTTCTACAGCTCTTAAAATGTGGAAGCCGCAAGAAGTCGGAAGATCGAATGCTAAACATTTTCCCGAATAATTTATCTCATTGTTGATGAAATCGTCTGTGAGTTCGAGAACCGATTTTGGATATCCGTTTGCCGCGCCTCCCACCAAGCTATGAATCGACAGATTCCCTTTTCTAGTAACAGTGAACATCGGAACTGTATCTAGCTCGTCCTGAAGAGAAACAGAGAATCCATTCAACGTTCTGTGCAGAATTTCAATCCGCACGGTCCCGCCTTCCTTTTGCCCTTGAATCCATGCTTGAATGACGGCGAGAAATGCGTTTGCCTTCTCAGTAGAACGGGGAAGAAATTCTGCTGGCGACTCTCTCAGAAACATCTGGAGGCCAATCATGCACCTGCTTACCAATTCAAATTTTAGTTCTTCGGATGTGTCTTCCCTGAGCGCGAACAAGGGCTGAATGAACTGCGACATGACCCAATAGAAGGAAGGGTGAGATTCAAGCATGGGGCAGTCCTTTCCGATATGCCGTAAGGGTGGATAAAAACGCTGCCCTATCATTGCACACCGCCATCATGCGCACGGGCTCGCGCCTGAGTTACGTATATCATTGCGCTTGCAAGAATGTGCCAAGAACGCAGATCTAACCTCCTTTAGAATCAACACTTACGTGAGCGCTCACAAGTGTTGCTTCTAAAGGACTTACAGGAAAGTTAAATTGTTTAGAATCAACACTTACAAAAAACTAGGGGGAGGGGGGTGTTATGGTTAACCAGACACCCGACTGCGGATGTCTGTGCTGTGGACCTGCCAAGCCTTACTCACGGGCTGGCGGAAAGAAAGCGCAGGCCGCCGGCGCTGAACAGCATGAGAGTTGCCAGCACTGCCAGAACGGAAATGGCCATGCCCAATGTCCGATCCGGAGTACGCACAAACCTTGCCGTGATGCGCTGCGTTCCCGGAGCGAGCGGCAGGATCATTCGGCCGTTTGTTTCCGCGCGCTGTGGTGTCACTGCCTTTCTGTTCACCTCCACGCGCCACGCCGGATAGTTGAGCAGCCGCAGCCCCACTCGAAGCGGCTCGCGCGATGTCACGCGCAAGTCTTTTTCTTCTGCGGTCCATCGTTCGATATGGATCTCCGCTTTTGGCGCGATACCTTCAGATTCCTCGGCCGGCAGAACTTGCACCCGCGGCGCCTTTTCCGGCAAGTTGTAATGATCGTCCCCGGACGGATCGTATTCATCCGTGCCTTCAAAGCCCTGGTCGTTGGCGATCGCTTCCCGTAAGACCGGGATGTCTTCGGAATCCCACCACGCTTGTTGAACGAGAAAAGTCGCCGTTCCACCGGCTACGACAAGCACCAACACGCCCCAGATCCACCGCACACGCCCGCGCCCCATCGCGGCTGCCAGGAAATAGGCATACGGCACCGCGAGGATCGCCATCCACCTCCACGGAAACTGCACGAATCGCAGCTTCGGGAGGTGCTCCCAAAAAATCGCGCTGGGGCGAAGCATCAGCATCGCCGCCGCCGCGGAAAGCAGCAGCAGCACGCGCCACACTTTCTTTGTCTCATCGCTTTCTTCTTCCTGAGCCGTTCCTCGGTGCGCCGCAATCCCGGCGATGCCCGTCATCACCAGGAGCAGAATCGCCACGCTCGACGCGATCCAATTGAACACGTTATGTTCCGGATCGTTGATTGCCGTGTAGAGAAAATTGTCCGAGGGTTGCAAGCCCGAGGAAAGCGCCTCAGCGATATTCACCCAGCGCTGCTCGTAAGCCGCTGGCAAAAGATAAAAACTCGTCAATCCTAAGCCCAGCGCCAGTCCGCCCGCCCCGCGCCACAACGGCCGCAAGGATTTTTCCCCAACGGCAGCCCACACAAAAAGTATCGCCGTGCCGTAGCTCGCCATCACCCCGGCAGGCGCATTCGACAGCCATATCGCCGCGAACGTTACTGCGAAGAACGCCATCGCCCGCGGCAGGGAACCCCGGCGCTCCTCTACCAGCCCGCCGAGCTGCACCGCTGCCAGCACCACCAACGGCATCAGCGCGCACGCCAGCAATTCCGCAAAGTCACTGCGCATGTAAACGATCAACAGTGCATACGGATTTGCCGCATAACACGCCGCTCCAATGAGCGCCGCTCTTCCCGAGAGAAATCGCCGCGCTAGCGCGAACGAACAGAGTCCCGCCATCGTCTGGACGATGACGATGAAAACCCCTGGGACCGCAATCCACGGAGCCACAAAGCCCAGTGCCGCCCCGAGCATCCACGACAGCGGCGGGTAAAAAATGAATCGCGGCTCGCCAAATCCGTGGTTGGCCCATTCCGTCCACCGCGGAAAAACAATCCCTTCTCTCCACTGCCCCGCAACGTCCAGCCAGGAGGCCGCGTGAAATCCAAAATCATGTCCCGAGGCGTTTCCCAGCCAGAAAAAAGGTGAAACGACCAGCAACGCCGTCGCAAAAGAAACGGCCAGCGCGAGCAGCCACTCGCGAAATCCCGCGGTTGCGTCCATTCTGATTGGGTCTTCGGCGGAGGATGTCATGCGGTGTTCATGCCGTTGTAACTGCTCGGGAAACGCACTGCCGTGTCTCATCCAGTAGTGTGCGGCCACACGGCAGTTGAGCGATAATACACGCGCTTATGAGCACCGCAAACACCGCACCCACTCCCATTATCGAAGCGCGCAAGCTGGAGAAATCCTATCCGCAGCCCGACGGCAGCCGCATCCAAGTCATCTCCGCCACCGATCTCGCCATCTATCCCGGCCAGATCATCGCGCTGCTCGGCGCTTCCGGCTGCGGCAAGTCCACCTTGCTTCGCATGTTGACGGGTCTTTCTCCGGCCAGCGCCGGCGCTGTCTATTGGCACGGCCATCCGGTCCGCGACGAATCGCCCAACGTTTCCATCGTCTTTCAAAGTTTCGCGCTCTTTCCCTGGCTCACCGTTCTCGAAAACGTCGAAGCTCCGCTCGAAGCGCGCGGCATGCCCGCCATCGAACGCCGCAAGCGCTCCCTGCGCATCATTGACGCCGTCGGCCTCGACGGTTTTGAGACCGCCTACCCGAAGGAACTCTCCGGCGGCATGAAGCAGCGGGTCGGCGTGGCCCGCGCCCTCGTCGTCGAGCCCGAAGTGCTCTTCATGGACGAGCCGTTCTCCGCCCTCGATGTTCTCACTGCGGAAACCCTTCGCGGTGAACTCCTCGAGCTTTGGCTCGGTCACAAAATTCCCACGCGCGCGATTTTCATCGTGACTCACAATATCGAAGAAGCCGTCGTCCTCGCCGACCGCATCATCGTTCTCGGCCGCCATCCCGCGCACATTCACGCGGACTTCACCGTGGAAATCCCGCATCCTCGCGACCGCAAAGCGCCAAAGTTCGTCGAGCTCGTTGATTCCATCTACCGCGTCCTCACGCGGCCCGATCACAAAGACGAGACTGCTCCACCCCGCACTTACGCTCCCGGAGTTCCCGCGCCGCCGAAGACCATTATGCTGCCACATACACGCCCCGGCGGCATGGCCGGCCTCTTGGAAATTCTCGCCGACCAGGGCGGCCGCGCGGATCTCCATCGGCTCGCCGATGAACTGAGTCTCGAAGTCGACGCACTCCTGCCCACCGTTGACACCGCTGTGCTCCTCGGCATGCTTCGCGTCGAAGAGGGTGACGCCGTCATCACTCCGGAAGGCCAGGTATTTGCTCAAGCGGACATTCAGGCCCGCAAAGCAATTTTTCGCAAAGCCGCTCTCGCCAATGTTCCCCTGCTCCGCCAGATGGAGCAATCGCTAAGAGCCAAAGCCAATCGCACGCTCAACGACGAGTTTTTCCGCGACCTGCTCGACGAGCATTTTGGCGAGGATGAATCCCGCCGCCAGCTCGAAACCGCCATCCAGTGGGGCCGCTACGCCGAAATTTTCGATTACGATGCCGCCACCGGCAAGCTGACCCTCACCGAGGCCTGACGCTCCCGTGCCGGATCTCACTCCTTCGAGCAAGCACTCAACGCCGCTCCCTCCCACGGTGAAGCGGCCCGCGGGCTCGCGCTGGAGCTGGGCTTTTCTCATCGATATCGCCGTTTTTCTATTTGTCTTCGCGGCGATTTTTGGAGTCTATGCCATCGGCCGTTCCTGGCTCGGCCCGGTGCATCCTCACGTGGAGATTTCGCAGAATCCCCGCGTCCTTCCGCTCTACGCTCTTTACTCTCTCGTGCGCATCAGCGTCGCTTATGCGCTGAGCCTGGTTTTTGCTCTCGCTTACGGCTACGTCGCCGCCAGCTCGCGGCGCGCCGAAATCATCATGGTTCCGCTGCTCGATATTCTCCAGTCCATCCCCGTGCTCAGCTTCCTGCCGGGTGTCATGCTCGCCATGGTGGCGATCTTTCCGCACAATCAGCTCGGCGTCGAACTCGGCTGCATCCTGCTCATCTTTACGGGCCAGGTCTGGAACATCGCGTTCAGTTTTTATTCTTCGTTGAAAACCGTTCCGCGCGAACTCCACGAAGCCGCGACCATCTATCGTTTCAGTCGCTGGCAGCGCTTCGCCGAGCTCGACCTCCCCTTTTCCACCATCGGCCTGGTCTGGAATTCCATGATGTCCGTTGCCGGCGGCTGGTTTTTTCTGATGGCCTGCGAAATGTTCGTTCTCGGCAATCGCGACTTTCGCCTACCCGGCCTCGGCTCATTCCTTCAGACCGCCGCGAGCAGCGGCAGCACTCGCGCGATTCTGTGGGGCGTCGCTGCCATGATCGCCGTCATCGTGCTCCTCGATCAACTCGTTTGGCGCCCCATCATTGTTTGGGCGGACAAGTTCAAGTTCGAGCAGGTCGAAAGCTCCGGCGCTGCGCAGACCACTCTGCTCCATCTCATCGGCCGCGCTTCCATCGTCCTCCGCTTGTATCGCTTCATCCTTCTGCCCGTTTTCAACTGGCTCACACTCACCTTCACTCTGGGCGCTCGCCGCGCCGCGGAAACTTTTTCCGCTCCAAAGCAAAACCGCCTGCGCCGCTGGATCGGCTATCTGCTCGCCGCAGGTGTTCTGGTTGGTTTGGGCTTTGCCGTTTTCCACGCGGCCCGCGAATTATCCGGTCTTCATCGCGAAGATTATCGCGAGCTCCTGGAAAGCGCCGCGCTGACTTTTCTGCGTGTCAACACCGCGCTCATCCTCGGCGCGCTCTGGACCGTTCCTGCCGGCGTCGCCATCGCTTCCAATCCTCGCGTGGCCCGCATCGCGCTGCCGCTGGTGCAGATGGCCGCCTCCATTCCCGCCACCGCCCTCTTTCCGATTATTCTTCTTTTTCTGCTTCGTCTCCGCGGCGGCCTCGAGATCGCCGCCATGCTCCTGATGCTCCTCGGCACGCAGTGGTACATTCTCTTCAACGTGATCGCCGGGGCCATGGCCATTCCCACCGACCTCAAGGAAGCCGCGCAAATTTATCGCTTCGGCTCCTGGGACCGCTGGCGCCACCTCATCCTGCCGGGCATTTTTCCGTATCTCGTCACCGGCATGGTGACGGCATCGGGCGGCGCTTGGAACGCCAGCATCGTTGCGGAATATTTTCATTTCCAGGGCCGAATCGTTTCGACCGCCGGCCTCGGCAGCAGCATCAGCAGCGCCAGCGACTCCGGCCGCTTCGATGTCCTGCTCGCTTCGACGCTCATCATGGCCACCGTCGTCGTGCTCATCAATCGGCTGCTCTGGCGCCGCCTCTACCGCCTCGCCTCCTCGCGCTTCAAGCTGGAGGCGTAGTACCATGAAACGAATACGAATCTCTTAGTTCTTCCAAACTCCTATGCCGGAATCTAAATTCACTTCTGGCGCTTCCGCGTGGAGCGACGAGGATTTTCTTCGCGCTTTCGAGGACCTATCGTTTCCCGCCAATCTCTTTCACCACCGGGAACACATCCGCGTTGCCTGGCTCTACCTGAAATCCACCGACGCATCCCGCGCGGCGGAACGTATGTCGGAGAGTATTCGCCGGTTCGCGAATCACCAAGGCGCGACGCAGAAGTACCATCACACGCTTACATTGGCTTGGATGCGGCTGGTTGCCGCTGCCTTGCTGGAAACATCGGAGGGATACACGTTTGAGCAGTTCATCACCGCCCATCCGCAACTGAAGGACGCGAACCTTCTCGCCAAATACTATTCGAAAGAGCTTCTGCAGACTGCCGCGGCGCGCGAAGCCTGGGTCGAACCGGACCTCCAGCCGCTTCCGGACCTAAGGATTCACCGCTGTTGCTGATTTCTTCTCTTCCGTTTTCGGCTCGGGCGCTTTCGGCTCGGGCGTCTTTGGTTCCTGTGGCTCTTCGCCCCAGAGGTATTGCGCGAACCACTTTTCGTTTTCTTCCATCACCGCGCGTTGCTGCTTCGGTTTCGTAATTCCATGTCCGGGGACCTAAACTCAGTACTTGCGGTTCCAGTGGATAAATCCGATGAAAACACCAATTCCCACGATGGCAAATCCCAAGTAGATGTGCCAGCCATGCAGCTGCGTCGCCGACACGATCGCGCCTACGGCGGATAGCATCAGCAACAGGGCAGCTTTGCCCTTCGTTAGCCGCCTCTGTTCGGCCACTCGCGTTTCACTTCTCGCCCTGGCGATGCCCACTCTGCACCGCGCCGGCGTTTTTCCCGGCCTTAAGTTCTCGCCAACTCTCGGCTCAGGTACACAATCTGCCCTACATGATGATACGCATGCCCCGCACAACGCACGAAAATTTGGAAGCGATCCGCGGCCTCCGGCTCCCGCTCGGCCGCGTACGCTTTTCCCCAGTCTGCCGCGCCCTGCTTTCGAATCGTCGCTACTACCATCGCGATGGTGCGGTCAAATGCTGCCAGCGCTTCTTCTTTTTGCGGTGGCTTCTTGTCCGTAAACTCGCGGTCGCGGTCCCGCACGTATCCTGTTTCCGCGACGCGTGCTCCGATGTAGTAGTTCAAATTACCGGTCATGTGCAGCACCAGGTGTCCAACGCTGTTCCCGTATGGATACGGCTTGCGCCAGAACTGTTCGTTCGAAAGCGGGTCCGCCCATTTGTGCAACTGCGCGGCAACAAATTCGTAATACCCTGCCAGCCCCGCAACCACCGTTTCGTTCACTTCTGCCATGAAAGAGGACCTCTTTGCACCCATCCGGTATGTTACCTGGATGAACTGCAGCGCCGCCGGGTTTATTCCCTGTGGCCAAACGCTTGATTCGGCCATTCTCCTGCCGCACGCCGTCCCATTTCTCCATCGTTCTCAATCGAATCCTGGAACGCCGACAATAGCCTCTCTCTGCAAAATGTCAAGCAATTCGCTGTGGTTCCGCTTGCTTCAAGCGGAATGATTCCCCCGCGCTTTTCCCATATTTCAAGCTGTTCTACCTCTCCGAATTCGCCGAAGGATTCCTCGCAGCAGAAGCTTGCCGCCTTGAAAAACCGGCTTTGTTATACTGGAACCTAAGCGTGAGCCCTCGAACCGTGACAAAACTTCGCATCTCCATCGTTCAATATCTGAACACCGCGCCGCTCGTCTGGGGCTTCACCAACGGCCCGCTGCGCGGCAAATACGATTTGTCGTTCACCGTACCCTCGCAGTGCGCCGAACAATTGCGCACCGGCAAGGCGGACGTCGCGATCATCCCGGCGATCGAATACCAGCGCATCGATGATTTGGTGATCCTGCCGGACATGGCCATCGCGTCGAAGAAACTGGTGCGCAGCCTGCTGATCGTTGCGAAGAAGCCCATCGAACAGGTGAAGAGTTTTGCCCTGGATGG
>JBGQDD010000085.1:0-10070 GCA_041495665.1 Candidatus Acidiferrum sp. | reverse complement strand
CGCCGCGCAAGCCCTCGAAAAGGCTTTTCTGGCGCGAGGCGATTGCGCCGTGGAGCACATTGACGCCCTGCAGCACGTCAGCAGACTTTTCCAGCGCGTCTACGACAAAGCATATATCTCGATGGTGCGCCACGCGCCGGAGCTGATGGGCGTGCTCTACGAACGCACGGACCAGCCGTGGCTGCACCCGCGGCGGCGACTGGCGCTGGACCGGCTGAACACCGGCCCGATGATCCGCCTGTTGAAACGCGTCCAGCCGGACCTGTGCGTAGCGACGCATTTTCTGCCGGCGGAAATCATCGCGTGGCTCATCGCCAAGCGAAAGTTGCGGGCGCACAATGCCATTGTCGTCACCGACTACGACGTGCACGCGATGTGGCTTTGCCGCACCGTGGACCGCTATTACGTCGCCATCGATGAAGCCGCGGAATATCTGGCGAGCATCGGCGTGCCACGAGAAAAACTACGCGTGACCGGCATTCCCATTGACCCTCTCTTCGCGACGCCGCTGAATCGATCCACTGCCCGGAAGCAATTGGGGCTCGACGCGGTTGCGACGGTGATTCTCATCTCGGCGGGCGGTTACGGCGTGGGTCCGGTCGAGCAACTCGTCAAGGACCTGCTGGCATTGCAACGGCAGTGGCAAATCGCCGCGATTGCCGGAAAATCCGAAAAGACTCGAACGCGTTTGGAAGAATTGGCGAAGGAAGCCGGTAATCTGCCTTCGGGGTCGCCAAGGCTTTGCCCCGTCGGGTTCACGACGGAGATGGACAAGTACATGGCGGCGGCCGACTTGATGGTGGGCAAGGCCGGCGGGCTGACGACGTCGGAAGCCCTGGCGCGGGCGCTGCCCATGGCGCTCATCGAACCGATCCCCGGCCAGGAAGAGCGCAACGCCGATCATTTACTGGAGGCTGGAGCAGCGATTCGCTGCAACAACTTGCCCGCGGCCGCGTGGAAGATTGCGGCGCTGCTGGATGATTCTCCAAGATTCGCTAGAATGCGGGAGGCTGCGAAGAGCATGGGCCGACCCGGGGCCGCCGCGGCCATCGCCGAAGATGCCATGCGGCTGGTAGACTGAGGACACAGGCTGGGGGAAAGCGGTTCGCGGCGCGAACGCCGCCGATCGCCAGGTTCGATGCGACGCCATACACTGCTGATTGATGCGGACGACACGCTTTGGGAAAACAACGTATTCTTCGAGAAGCTGATCGAGGATTTCATCAGCATCGTCGAACCGTACGGCTATACCCGCGCTTACATTCGCCACATCCTCAATGAAACGGAACGCAAGAATATCCGGCAATACGGCTACGGAGTGCGCAGCTTTGGGCGTTCGCTGGAAGAGACCTACATAAAGCTTGCGGATCAGATGGCGAAACGCGAGACGCTGGCGATGATTCATGGCCGGGTTATCGATCTGGAGCGCACGCCGCCGAAAATTCTGGACGGCGTGCCGGAAACGCTGGCGTATCTCACCGAGCGGCACCGGCTCATTCTTTTTACCAAGGGCGAGCCCGCGGAGCAGGCCGCGAAGGTGGAGCGGTCCGGGCTTCAGGGATTTTTCGAATTTATCGAAATCGTTCCGGAAAAAGACTCCGAGACCTATGGGGGATTGGTTCACAAACACAAAATCGTGAAGACCCACGGCTGGATGATCGGCAACAGCCCGCGCAGCGACATCAATCCGGCGATGCAGATCGGCCTCAACGCCGTCTACATCCCGCACCAGCACACCTGGACGCTGGAACACGAACCGGTGGTGGCAGGCTCCGGAAAACTGGTGATCCTGCCTGCCTTCCGCGAGCTTCGCGGCCATTTTTAGACAAGTGTCTTGACTGGGTCTAGCCCCGACCGACTGCCCAAATTGGACGTTGTACCCGACGCGATATGCTCGAATCTAATCCGTTGTGACACCCGCACGAAGGAGAAACCCGTGGCTACGACTTCAACTTCCCCGCACACCGACTGGCGACAGGAGTGGTTCGAGATTGAAGACGCGACGTACTTGAATCTGGCGGGCCAGTCGCCGATGCCGAAGGTCTCCATTCGCGCCGTGCAGGCTGCGCTCGAAGCAAAAAAATATCCGCACCAGAAGCCGGACTCCACTTTCTTCGAAGTGCCCAACCGCATCCGTGCGTCGATCGCGAAGCTGATCGGCGGAAAGCCCGAAGAAATTGCGCTAACCAGCGGCGCGAGCGCCGGCGTGGCGGCGGTCGCGTATGCACTGACGTGGAAGCGGGGCGACGAGGTCATCACGGCGAAGGGCGAGTTTCCTCTGCAATACACCGCGTGGAAGCCGATGGAAGAACGCGAGGGCCTGAAGCTGAAAATTGTTTCTCCCCGCGAGCGATTCATCACGGCGGATGATCTGATCGCCGCGATCACTCCGCGGACGCGGGTTGTGTCCGTGAGCCTGGTGAGGTACGACGACGGCTCTCTGCTGGATGCCGCGCGCGTCGCGAAAGCATGCCACAAACAGGGGGCGCTGCTTTTGCTGGACGCCAGCCAGTGCTGCGGCGCAATACCCATGGATGTGAATCAACTCGGCGCCGACTTTATTGTGTCCGCCGGGTACAAGTGGCTGCTGGGTCCATTCGGCACGGGATTCTTCTGGGCCAAAAACGAACATCTTGCAATGGTGCGGCCGGGGCCGTTTTATTGGATGGCGGTGGCGGGCTCGGACAATTTCGCGGCATTGAACTTCGAAAACCCGAAGCCCGCGGCAAGCGCGAAGCGCTGGGATTCGCCGGAGTGGGCCAGCTATTTCAATTTCAACCTGGCGGCGCTGGACGCCTCCGTGGATTTTGTGGTGCGCATGGGACCAGAGTTGGTCGCGGCGCACAACCGGAAATTGATCGAACTGATGTTCGCGCGTTTGCCCAAAGATCGCTTTGTACCGGCGAGTCCCCTGGATGCCGCGCGGCGCGGCCCGTACGGATGTTTCGCGGCACGCAGCGCGGAGAAAACGGCGGAAGTCTACAAGCACCTGCGGCAAGAGAATGTTGTCGTGAGCTTGCGCGAAGGCAACATTCGCGTCTCCCCGCACTTGTACAACACGGAGCGGGACATCGACCGGCTCATCAGTGTGGTTACTCCGTGACCCAGCAGTACGGCTGGCCGAAGATCGCCGTCGTCGGGGCGGGCGCCGTGGGTGGATACTTTGGCGGGCTGCTGGCGCGCGCGGGTGCGCCGGTGGTGATGATCGGGCGACCGGCTTTTGTCAAAGCCGTAAAGAAGAGCGGACTTTTCCTCGAGACATTGCAATTTCAAGAGAGCGTGCAGGTTGAGGCGTCCACTGAATTAACTTCGGTGCGCGGCGCGGAAATTGTTCTTTTCTGCGTGAAGACCACGGACAACGCAAAGACAGCGCGCGCGCTGGCTCCGCTGCTCGCTCCCGGCGCTCTCGTTATCAGCATGCAAAATGGCGTGGACAACGTGGAGCAGATTCGCGCCGCGGCTGCGATCGATGCGCTGCCCGCCGTCGTTTACGTCGCGGCTTCCGTTCCGGAACCTGGCCGCGTGAAACATGTCGGCCGTGGTGATCTGGTAGTCGGGCCGGAAAACGAAACGACGAAACGCATCGCCGCGCTGTTTTCCCGGGCTCAAGTGCCGTGCCGGATTTCCGAAAACATCGAAGGCGAGCTCTGGACCAAGCTGGTATGGAATTGCGCGCTGAATGCCGTTTCCGCGCTGGGCCGCGCGAAGTACGGCCAAATCGCCTCCAGCGCGGATGCGTGGAAAGTTGTTGAGACGGCAGTCTATGAAGTCCTGGCTGTCGCGCGCGCCGCCGGAATTCATCCGCCCGGCTTGGAAGATCCTAAGGTAGCGCTGGCGGGCGCGCTGAAGATTGCCACGCAGATGGCGGAGGCGCTTTCCTCGACCGGGCAAGACATGAATCGCGGCAAGCGCACGGAGATCGATTCTCTGAATGGCCATGTTTCCCGCCGTGGCGCGGAGCTCGGCGTCCCCACGCCCGTCAATCATGCGCTCTACGCGCTTGTGAAGTTGGCCGAAGGCCGTTCGTAGTCGCCCACAACTCCATTACATTCCAGAGTGCCAGCGGGATACCGCTCCGGGCACCGCAGGGGGGTACCCCCCCCCACCAATTTGCATGGATATCAAAAGAAAGGACTTACTGAATTTGCATTTCGTAATTGATTGATTCTAAAGGGTATGTTTGTGGGTGTTCCAAGAGACTGAGCAGGGAGTAGACAGCCTCGATGTAAGAAAAGCGGCAGCAAGCTGCCGCACTCCAAATAGAGTTCTATCCAGGTTCAATTGTACCAAAGGGATAAGTGGAAGTCAAGGAAAACTTGGGCATGAAGCCGTACATTACAGGACAATGGGGAAGAAATTCTGGTGGAAGCCACGCAAAATCAACGACTTCCTAGCGATCTGCCGGGGCGTGAAAAGGAATGTGCACGATGGCCTCGAGCTCGACCGGCGCTCCTTGTCGCGTTGCGGGCCGGAATTTCCACTGGCTCAGGGCTTCCATGGCGTTGGCATCGAGCTGCTCGTCGATACCATGCACAAGTTGAATGCTGTCGACCGAGCCGTCGCGGCGAATCACGGCGTAGAGCACGACTTCTCCCTCGACACGCTCCTTGATCAAGGTGGGCGGATACTTCGGATCGACCTTCCTTACGGGCCCAGGAGCGGAAACGTCCGAGGAAGCCAGCCGAGGGCCTTCGGTGTTCGTGCGCATCTCGGTGAAATTCAGAATCCAGCTTCCGGTTGCGCTGTTCAGGTTGGGCATGTTAACGAGCATCTTGTAGATTTTTTTCGAAGCGAAAATCTGCTCGGGCTGCGCGCTGGGCGGGAGCGAGGCGAAATTCGGTGGCCCGGTTCTCTCAGGAGCATCATCAATTTTGGTGTGCGGATCAGGCTTGAGGACCAGCGCGTGCGGAATGGGGGCGCTGATTTTGGCTGATCCGCCGAGACCGGAAATCCCGTTGTTGGCAGGCGGATGTCCTCCGCTGATGCTCACGTCCAGGCCATTTTTTCCGCCGCCGTTGCTCGTTGCAGTTCCACCGCTGCTATCGGGCCCGCCGCCCGCGCCTCCGTTTGCGCCGGGCATTCCGTTCGGCCCGCCGCCGGGAACGCCGGGTTGCTTGCCTTCGGGGGAAATGGAGACGCGCGCGGCTAGATTCCCTTGCAGTGGCTGCACGATAGGCGCGGGAGGGCCGGGTGTCGCGGAGAGGGCGATAAACGTTGCCGCATTTCCATTTGAGATGCCAGATTGAGTGGAGCCGACTTCCGGCGCGGGTTCTACTTCGCCCGTTTGCGCGTGCGGCGCGAGGCGCGGAGCGGCGCCGGCGTTCAATTCCAACTTTGGCCGCGCGGGAGCGTTTTGCGAGACTTCCAGCGGGATTTCCCCAAGTTTTTGCTCAAATGTTGGAACATCGGGCAGGGGCGCTTCGGTCACCTTCGCCGCACGATGCACACGAGGTCGCAGCTTAGAGAGGGTTTCCTGGCTGATCTGCAGGCGCGGACGCGCGGGGCCAGTGACCTGCTGGAATTGCACGATATTGGGGAGGTTGGGAAGAATTTTCGGCGGCTCCAGAGGAGCGGCGGAATTGATCAACGTCTGGCGCGGATGCGTCGGGTGGACGGGATCGGTGAAGATGCGCTGGCGCGGATGGAAAGCGTCGGCGCCTTCGCGCGGCAGCGGCTTGGCGGGTTCGCCGCGGGGGCTGGGCTTGGCCTTGGGGCTCTTAAAATCTATCAATGGAAGATCAGTTATGGGACCGGACCAAGTGAGTTCGGTGTTATCGAGTGCTGAAGAGTGGCGAGCCGAGGCGGGGAGTTGTGGGAACGGCATCAGGACAAGAACGAAGTGCCACAGGGCGGCGGCAACCAGCGCTCGGCGAGGAATGCGCCGCTCAATCCAGCACTCTTTGAAAAAACTCCCGCTCAGAAAATTCTTGGGGACTCTTGACCTGCTCAAAACAGCGCTCAGGCTGCTGCCGATTCCCTGGTGAAAGCTTCCCCAGGCAAGGTCCAGCTTCGGTTCATGGCCTGTTCGCAGGCGCACGGGAGCGGCAGGCTTGGTGGCCTGTCCCAAGAGATCCAATGCCCTGCCGACCTGACTCAAAGAAACTTCCCTCTCGACTGTAGTGAGATGCGGGCAACGTTCCTTCAGTTAAGAAACGATGGCGGGCACCTCATGATAGATGAAACTCTGCGTGCGGGGGTTTACTCGGCAGAGTTGCTTTCGCCGCCAGCGTCGCCGCGGCGGTGGTAAAAACTCAGGGCAGCATCGCCCTGTCTGAGAACGCGGAACCTCCGTAGCGCGCCGGGTTCTTCGGGTAAATCGAAGTTGCGGCGATGCTCGGCGATCACGATGCCGCCGGGCGCGAGGAGATCCGCGGAACCTAGAAATTCTAGCACGCGGGAGTAGTCTTCGGCAGCAGCGTAGGGGGGATCGAGGAAAACGTAGTCGAATCCGGGTGCGGCCTCCATTTTTCGGGTCGCCAGCATGGCGAGGCCGCGAAGAGCGTCTACGGCGAGCACGGTCGCGCCGGTATTGATGCCAAGTGATTCGAGATTGCGGCGAATCAAGGTGGCGGCGGGCGCGTGATTCTCGATGAACACGACTTCGGCGGCGCCGCGGCTGAGGGCCTCAATGCCGATGGCGCCGGTTCCGGCAAAAAGATCGACGAATCGAGAGCCGGCTATATTGGGGGCCAGCACGTTGAAGAGCGTTTCGCGCAGGCGGTCGCTGGTGGGGCGGAGGGCGAGGCCCTTGAGGCTCTTCAGGATGCGGCTTCGGTAGATTCCGGCGATGACGCGCATGAGTGCAGTTATTAGTTGTCAGTTTTTAGTTTTTAGTCAAGGAGCAAAGAATCCGGGTGGTGGATCTGCTTGAGGCGTGCAACGGCCCCGCTGTTTCCCAGATCCCAGTCAGCAGCCAGTGACGGGGCTTGTCCGATAAACCGACTAACCAGGACTTACCTCATTCCCGGGAGTGGTGAGCGTGCCAGAGTTGAGCGCGGCCGATTTTTTTGATGGCGCCGCTCCACATACCCATATGCCCTCGATCACTCGAACTGAACACGCCTTCGAGCAGAACGTAGTTCATGTTCAGGGTCTTGCTCTGCTTCGTTATCTCGGGAGTAACATCAACCCAAATACCGTCTCCCAAAATCGCATTCTCATAGTCTTCCCGATGGAGATAGAGTACGTTTCCCTCAAATTCAAGTCGCAAGAATCCAATCACTCGAATTAGCTTCCCGTCGAAATTCTGAGGGTTGGCAATCAACTGCACCAGTGTGACATCCACTGGTTCCTCTGCCTTCGTCGGCGCAACAAGCAAAGCTGTAAGAAGAATACAAACCGAAGCAATCAGTTTCATTTTCTAGTTCCTCCATCCTAATCGAGGGGACGGAACATTTCTGGCCCTCGGTTTTTGCTACCGATCTTCGTTTGCCTTCACACTCTACGACTACCACCTGGGATTCGGAAGGGCCATGACAGATCTGAGATTCTTAGCCGATGCGGGCAAGGTGGTAGCGGCGCTGCCATTCGGCGGGGAGTTGGCGGAGGAGGCGCTGCATGGTTTCGTGCTGGGCGGAATCGGCGGCTAGGGCGAAGGCTTCGCGGCGGGCGAGTTCGAGGAGTTCGCGGTCGCGCAGGGGATTGGCGATGTGGAAGCCGAGGTCGCCGGACTGGCGGGTGCCGAAAAATTCGCCGGGGCCGCGGAGGAGGAGGTCGGTTTCGGCGATTTCGAAGCCATTGGAGGTGCGCACCATGGTTTCGAGGCGGGCGCGGGCTTCGTCGGTCATGCGTGCCGGCGCGACGAGGATGCAATGGGATTTTTGGGCGCCGCGGCCGATGCGGCCGCGAAGCTGGTGGAGCTGGGAAAGGCCGAAGCGCTCGGCGTGCTCGATGACCATGACGGTGGCGTTGGGAACGTCGACGCCGACTTCCACGACCGTTGTGGCGACGAGGATCTGGGCTTCATTCTTGCGGAAGCGCTGCATGACTTCTTCTTTTTCATCGCTGGAGAGACGGCCGTGCAAGAGGCCGAGCTTGAGCTTGGGAAAAACTTCGCGCGACAGGCGCTCGTATTCTTCCACGGCGGCTTTTAGCTCGAGCTTCGATTCCTCGATGACGGGATAGACGACGTAGCCCTGGTGGCCAGCGGCGACTTCGCGGCGCAGAGATTCCCAGACGCCGGGGAGATGCTGCTCGGTGGTCATGCGCGTGGAGATGGGCGTCCGCCCCGGCGGCAGCTCATCGAGAATGGAAACGTCGAGGTCGCCATAGAGAGTAAGCGACAGCGTGCGCGGGATGGGCGTGGCGGTCAGCACGAGTACGTGCGGGGCATGGCCATGTGCCGCGGCTTTGTCCATCAGCCGCTTGCGCTGGAGGACGCCGAAGCGGTGCTGCTCGTCAATGGCGACAAAGCCGAGGCGGGCGAATGCGACGTTGTCTTCGATCAGGGCGTGCGTGCCGATGACGAGTTGCGCTTCGCCGGAACGAATGCGATCGAGGGCCGCGGCTTTCTCCGAGGCTTTCAGGCCGCTGATCAGCAGCTCGACGCGATAGTTTGCCTTGGCGAGGATGCGCCGCGCGGAAAGAAAGTGCTGCACGGCGAGAATTTCCGTAGGAGCCATCAGGGCGGCTTGCGTGCCGTTTTCGATGGCGATCACCGCCACTTGCAGCTCGATGATAGTTTTGCCGCTGCCGACGTCGCCCTGGAGGAGACGATTCATCGGCGAAGGCTTTTCCAAGTCCGCGGCGATTTCGGCGAGAACGCGCTTCTGCGCCGCGGTGGGCTTGAACGGCAAGATGCGCTTCAGCGCTTCGCGCACGGCGTCTTCTCGCAGGCGGAAGGCGATGGCGTTTTGCTTGCGAGTGGCATTGCGGTCCAAAGCGAGGCTGAGCTGATAGAGAAAAAATTCCTCGAAGATGAGCCGCTGCTGCGCCGGTGAGCGGAAGGTGTTCAAGGCGTCGAGGGATTCGCCGGGTTCGGGAAAGTGCGTGTGAATCAGAGCTTCGCCTCGGGTGGGATAGCCGAGCCGGGCACGCAATGCTTCCGGCAGAATATCGGGCATGCGCTGATCGATGAGCTGCACGGCGGCGTACATCGCGCGGCGAATCTGCCGGGAGCCAAAGGTGCCGATGGCTTCGTAGATCGGAACGATTCTGCCGACTTCGGTGGAGTCCATTTCCTCGTTGCTCAGCACTTCGATCTGCGGATTGATCATCTCGATGCGCGCGGGGCGCAACTTATCAATTTCCGCCTTGCCATGAAGAACGAGCAGTTGCCCGGGCTTCAAACGCCCTTCGAGGTAGCCGCCGTGAAAAAACTTGCAAGGCAGCGAACCGCCCGCGTCATCCTGCACCAGCAGGTGATAAATTGCGTCGCGGCCGCCGCGCATGCTGCGGATAGCCTGGCCGCTCATCACGCGCGCGCGAATGGTATACGTGCCGTTCGGCTGGATGTCTTTCACCTTGGAAAAATGGATGCGGTCTTCATAGCGAAAGGGGAGGTAGCCGAGCAGATCCTCAAGCGTGTAGATGCCGCGCTCCGCGAGCAGTTCGGCGCGCTGCGGGCCAACGCCTTTGATCATGCGAACTTCGGTGCTGAGGTTCATCGCCATTGGTAAGTGCGGCCGCAAAGCGGTAGATTCTCAGTGCAACCGCGATGCAGCTGACGCACCCTCTTTATATCATTCCCGTTGCGAACATTCTTAGATGCGGCCGCAAAGTGGCCGACCGGCAGCGGCGAAACTTGCGTCCTTGCCCCGCGTATCTATAGAGTGAGGATTCCGTGTCCCCACTAGGGAGGTTCATGTGACGGGAGACCGTCTGACAGGTTCCGACAAGCGCGCGCTGCTCCTGTGGGTGGTGGCGGGAATCCTCGGCGCGCTTTTCGCGTACAAATATTTTTTCCGGGCGTTCCCCGAAGCCTCCGTTAATTTCCAAGTCTCCCGCGAAGAAGCCCTGGCGCGCGCGCAGAAATTCGTCACCGGGCTGGGTGAGAACGTCGGGGGCTACCAATCCGCCATTGTGTTTAACGTGGACGACAACGCCAAGGTCTATCTCGAGCGCCAGCTCGG
>JBGQDD010000084.1:0-10158 GCA_041495665.1 Candidatus Acidiferrum sp. | reverse complement strand
GGCTATCCGCCGGACCTGGAAGCGCTGGTGAAGGGAGTGCAGCTCGGCGCAAGCAGCGATCGCAAGATTCGTTTTCTGCGCAAGATTCCGGTGGACCCTATGACCGGGCGCGCCGAATGGGGACTGCGCGCCGTTCAGGACGATCCGGATTCGACGAGCTGGGGCGGCAAGAATGTGTTCGACGTATACTCGAAGTCGACGGCTATGGCGCTCGATGGGACGAAATATTCGGATTGGTAGTGCGAACGAGGATTCGAATTGAAAATGTTGCTGCAAACTCGGACTATGGCGCAAAGGCAACGCAAACGCGGCGGCCGTGTGTTCGAAGCGGGATTCACGCTCATCGAATTGATGGTCGTCATAATGATCATCCTCATCTTGGTCGGCATAGCCGTAGGCCGTTACGACAGAACCGTACTGAAGGCAAATGAAGCCGTACTGAAGCAAAATCTACAGACGATCCGAATCTCGATAGACAATTACACTCTCGACAAGCAGGCAGCCCCACAATCTGTGGAGGACCTTGTGCAGGCCGGTTATCTGCATTTCGTCCCGACTGATCCGATGACGCAAGCAAAGGATTGGGTGCCCCAATTTGACAGTGTGGTGTTGAGCCCGGATCAGTCGAGTGCGGGCATGGTTGACGTGCATTCGAACTCTAGCAGAGTCTCGCCATCCACTGGCACGCCCTACAACGAGTGGTAGCCGTTCCCTGCCCGGCTCGCAAAATCATCGCACAAATTTTCCTTGCACCTCGCACCGATTTGACGGGAGTGCGCGCGTCCGCTATAGTGGTGGTGCGGGGTGGAGCAGCCTGGTAGCTCGTCGGGCTCATAACCCGAAGGTCGTCAGTTCAAATCTGACCCCCGCAACCAATTGTCTGATTCGAGGCCGGACCCAGGATCCGGCCTTTTTCTTTTCCTGTAGACTCTCACTCCGCTGGAATTGAGCTCGAACCATGTTGGCAGGTGTTTGCGACTGGTATTTGGGAGATCTCAAGAGATTCTCCTCCCTGTAGTTTTTCCGGAAGAGGTTTAGTTGGATAGGGCGGTGATGGGATACGCTATGATTGCCCGCGCAAACGGTGACAAGAGATGCCACAAACAGTCCCAGACAGAGCAAGAGTGCCTCGCAGACGATGGACGATCGCACTCCTGTTGGGCGTGGGAGTTCTGGTCAATTATTTTGATCGCGTGAATCTTTCTGTTTCGCGGGATGCGCTGCAAGCCTCGTTTGGAATTTCCGCGGTGATGTTCGGTTATCTCTCAAGCGCTTACAACTGGCCCTACGCGTTGCTCCAACTGCCCTCCGGGCTGCTGCTGGATCGCTTTGGCGTCCGCCGCATAGGCATCATCAGCACCGTGATATGGAGCGTGGCTTCCTTCGCTGCGGCCATCTCCACGGGCATCGGAGGTTTGTTTGGGGCGCGATTCCTCTTGGGGATCGGTGAGGCGCCGACATTTCCGGCCAATGCGAAAGCCACCGGATACTGGTTCCCCAAAGACGAACGCAGCCTCGCCACCGCCATGTTTGACGTCGCGGCGAAATTTTCCTCGGCGATTGGAATTCCCTTGCTGGGTCTCTTGTTGCTGTATTTCGGCTGGCGGTGGAATTTTGCGGCCACAGGATTCATCAGTCTTCTTTATTTTGCATTGTTCTATGCTTTCTATCGTAATCCGAGCGAGGATAAATTACTGACAGCCGCGGAGCGAGACTTCATCACCCGGGGCGGAGCGCAGCCGGAGGATCGCGCGAAAGCCGCCAAGGGAGCCCCCCTCGCTTACCTGCTCCGGCAGCGCCGAGTGTGGGGCTTGTCCCTTGGTTTCGCGTCATACAACTACACATTCTATTTTCTCTTGACTTGGCTCCCGTCCTATCTTTCCACCGCTCTCCACGTGGACTTGCTTCATTCGGCTCTCTATACCAGTGTGCCCTGGCTGTTCGCCACTTTCGTCGAGCTTATCGTGGGTGGCTGGCTCGTGGATGCATTGATACAGCGCGGTTGGAACCCGGTCCGCGTTCGTCAAGTAGTGCTCATCGGCGGAACGGCTTTTGGTCTGGGAATCCTCGGCGCGGCACACGCCCACAGTCCCGGCACAGCTCTTTTCTGGATCAGTATGTCCATCGGCGGGTTGTCCGCCGCCTCGCCCGTAGGGTGGTCGATCCCTTCGCTGATTGCGCCGCGAGAGAGCGTCGGCACACTCGGGGGAATTCTGAATCTTTGCAATCAGCTTGCAGGGATTGCTGCACCAATTGTGACCGGCTACATCGTGCAGTTCACACATTCTTTTGCCGGCGCATTTATCGGCGCCACAGCGTTTCTACTGGTTGGGATCGCTGGGTATGTATTCCTGCTGGGAAGGATAGAGCCGATACCTGAGCCGGTGTGAAAGGCAGAGGCGCTGCGTGAGACGTGACCACGCTTGGTCTAGCTGGACTCTGCCGGCTTCGCTGGACTAGACGAAACCAGAGCGCGGGTTGCGCCGGTGGAGATTCCACCATCCACCAGCAGGGTCTGGCCCGTCACGTAACGGCTAGACTCCGCCGCAAGGAACACCACCGCTGCGTCAAGATCTTGTGGCTGTCCGGGCCGTTTGAGCGGGATGCGATCGCAAAGATACTCGACCCACTCTTTATTTTCATAGAGCACTTTATTTTGCTCGGTGCGAAACCATCCCGGGGCCAGGCAGTTCACGGTGATGCCGTGCTTGCCCCAGTCATCCGCCAGGCTCATGGTCAACTGCCGGATGCCGCCGCGGCTGGCGCCATAAGGACCGAGGCCGGCGTAGCCAGCAACGCTGGTGACAGAGCCTATGTTAATGATGCGGCCATAGCGCCGCGGAATCATGAGGCGTGCCACGGCCTGAGCGACGAAAAAACTGCCGCGCAAGTTGGTGTCGAGAATGAGGTTCCAGTCGTCCCAGGTCACTTCCAGCGCGGGCTTGCGGACATTGCAACCTGCATTGTTGACGAGGATATCCACGTGGCCAAAAGCGGATTCGGCAGCAATCGCCATTTGCTCGATGCTCGAAAGATCGCGGACGTCGAGTTGCAGCGAAACGGCTTTGCGGCCAAGCGCCTTTATCTCCGCTTCAAATGAGAGCAAGTGATCGCGATTGCGGCTTGTCAGTACCAGGTCAGCGCCCGCCTTTGCCAGTGCGCGGGCTAGATTTTGCCCGAGACCGCGGCTGGTGCCGGTAACGATGGCGACTCGGCCGCTGAGATCGAAGAGGTCATTGGTCATGGGAGTGTGTTCACGAAACGGCTCCCGGAGTGAGCACCACTTTCATCAAGTTCGGCTCGCGTGAGTACAACCGCTCAAACCATTGTGGCCCGTCTTCGAGAGGTGCAATGGCGGTGATGAGCGGTTTTACTTTGATGGCGCCGCTAGTCAACAAAGTGATGGCTTGAGGGTATTCTCCTGCCGAGGCACACGAGCCTTGGAGACGAATCTGGCGGGTCACTGCTTTTTGCAACGGCAAAGTCACTTCCGGAGTGATGTTCCCAACCAGGGTCACAGTTCCACCTTTCCGAACGGAATGTACGGCGGTGCGGACTGTAGCATCAATGCCGACGGCTTCAACGGCCACGTCGACGCCCGCGCCGTTCGTACGGCTGAGAATTTCGGCAACGAGTTCGTCTCCCGTGGCATGCAGCGTTTCCGTTGCGCCAACTTCTTTTGCGAGTTTCAGGCGCGAAGCGTCCACATCCGCGATGTACACCGACGAACACCCCGCCGCGCGCAGTGCTTGGAGGGTGAGCAGGCCAATCATTCCGGCGCCGAGAACGAGGGCTTGATCGCCGGGGGAAATTCGCGAGAGGGATACCGCGTGGACGGCAACCGCCACGGCTTCCAACATGGCCGCTTCCGAAAAGGACAGAGTATCCGGCAAGCGGTAAACAATTCGCTGCGGAACGAGGACGTATTCAGCGAAGGCTCCGGCGCAGCGGTAGTCGGTGCAGGAAACGCCCAGGATCTGGCGACGGTCACAAAGATTGATTTCTCCACGAGTGCAAAAGCGGCAGGCTCCACAAGAAATCGTGGAATCAAAGGTGACTCGATCGCCTTCGGACCAGCCGTTTACTTGCGGACCGATGCCAGCGATTCGTCCGGCAGCTTCGTGGCCCATCACGATCGGTGGAATGCGGCGGCCGGAGGAGCCGTCATAGCCGTGCACGTCGCTGCCACAAATGCCGCAGGCCGCCACTTTGACCAGAAGTTCGCCGGGCCCAGGAGTTGGCCTGGGAAGTTCGGCAATCTCCAGATGACGATATTTCGAGAGCAGTAGAGCCTTCATACGGATATTAAGATCGTAGGATCATTTCTTTTCCCGGGTGGATCTGCGCGCAATTACGCTTCTCTTATGCCTGACCTCCGAGAAATTGTAAAGTTCGGAGGCTTGGCCCAGATTCCAGCGGTGATCGCGCCCCGTATTACTTTGTCTTGAGGTGCCGCTGGTCCCCGTTTGTCCCTCCGGCAAGACAATCGTGAGGAACTTTCGTCGCAGCGCTTCTCCGAGCGGAGCCGTTGCGAGCGACCATCGCGCGGGATAGAATGCCGTGAAGGCCGGAAACGAGGCATGACTTTGGTTGTAGACAAGCGAAATTGGTCTCCCTGATGAACTGCTCGCTCAGACTCCTCCCGGCATTGGAAAGATTCCACAATCAATCTCGCGTGGTTCTCACTGTACTGGTGGCCGTGCTGCTGAGCTTGTTAAATGTAACTGCAAATGCGCAAAGCCCTTCCCCGCAGCAACGGGATGCCATCACGGTCGAGGGCACTGTTCGGAACGCGGCAGGCGAGCCCGTTGCAGATGCGTTTGTGTTCCTCGATGAGAAGGATCATTTAGATTTCGCCAAGGCAAAGACGAATGAGAAAGGGACTTTTGTCTTTTTGGCCCGCGGCCCCGGCATTTACACGGTGAGGGCGGAAAAATCAGGATGGCGCAATCGTGCCTCGAATTCCCTGGTTTTATCGGCGGGAGACAAAAAGCATATCGATTTGGTCCTCGAATCTTTGGGAGCGGCTCATCCCGCTTCTTCCGGCACATCCCCCTCTTCCGTCTCCTCACCCGGAGCAATGGAATTTGAAGACAAGCCCAATTTCACGGTCGCAGGGGTCACCGACTGGAACAATATGGCGATGCATGGGTCGGACGTGAGTATGCGAACCAGCGAGGCGCTGGCCAAGGAAACGCTTGCGCTCAAATCTGACGGACCGGGTGCAGCATCGGCGGACGGGTCCAATGCAGAGGGAACACTCCTCAATTCTAAAGAGTCTGAAAAAAAACTGCGCGAGGCGCGCGAGCATGCCAAGAACATGCTGGCGAATGCAGACAGCGCGGATGTGCATCGATTGCTGGGCGATCTCGACGAGCGATTGGGTGACCCGCTGGAAGCTGTCCGCGAGTACGAACGGGCCGCTCATCTGGATCCGAGCGAGCAGAATTACTTCGAGTGGGGCACAGAGCTGCTCCTGCACCGGGCGGATCTGCCAGCCGTAGAAGTTTTTACGAAAGGGTCCAGCGCGCATCCGGATTCCGCAAGAATGATGGCAGGCCTGGGCGCCGCTCTCTACGCCGGTGGCTCTTTCGATGAAGCGGCTCGCCGGCTCTGCGAAGCTTCTGACTTGAAACCGGCAGACCCGGTCCCTTACGTCTTTCTGGGAAAAATGGAGAAGTCAGCATCCACGTCGCTGTCCTGCGCCGAGCAGAAGCTGGCGCGGTTTGTGCGGGACCAGCCCGGGAATGCTCTGGCCAACTATTATTACGGGGTAACTCTGTGGAAGCGCGACCGGGGATCGGAGAATCCGGCAGGCCTGCATGAAGCCGAGGCACTGCTCGAAAAAGCCGTGGCTATCGATCCCAAGTTCGGCGAGGCTTATTTGCAGCTAGGGATATTGCATTCCAGGCAGGGCGGAGTCGAGCAGGCTATTCGCGATTACAAAAAGGCGATTGAGGTGAGCCCGCAGCTCGGCGAGGCACATTACCGCCTGGGTTTGGCCTACAGACGGATCGGCGAAGAATCGAAAGCCTCGCAGGAGTTTCGAGTGTACGAGCAGATGGAGAAAGCGGAAACCGCCGCAATTGAAAGCCAGCGGCGGGAACTTCGGCAATTCTTGATCATTCTAAAGGACCAGCCGCCGGCCTCTTCGCCACGTTGAACACCGGAACAGCCTATTTGGTTTTGGCGTTGACGGTCGCGACGATCCCGCTGCCCTCGCGGATGGTCAGTATCTGATTGGCTTTCACCTGCGTGAACCGTTCCACCTTCTGCGTGGTCGGCCATTTCACTTCGATGAGATCTATCGTTTGAGCTTTTCCCAGGCCGAAGTGGAGGCGCAGGTCGCTCTGTGACATTACGCTTGAGCCGCTGTGCACCTCATCCATCTGTACATGCTTGCCCGTCACCACGCGCACGCGAGCCCCGATGGCGGTGCGATTGCACTTTGTGCCGAGCAGCTTGATCTTGATCCAGTTTTGCTGGTTTCCACCGTCGTTGCGAAGAAGTGAAGGCGGGTCGTTCATATTTAAGACCAGCGCGTCCATGTCGCCATCGTTGTCATAGTCGCCGAACGCGGCGCCGCGACTGGAGAAACGCTCGCCGATGCCGGGCCCCATCTCGGAGGAAACATCTTTGAATCGGCCATCACCGAGGTTCTTGTAAACCAGACGAGGATTCTTGAACTTCTGGCCGATATCATGTCCGTCGATTTCCGGATAAACGTGCCCGTTGATCTGCAGGATGTCCGGCCAGCCATCATTGTCATAATCGATGAAGCCGCAGCCCCACGCGACGTACTGGTTGTTGATGCCGATCCCCGACGAAAACGTGACATCGCTGAATGTTCCGTCTCCGTTGTTGTGGTAGAGGTTGCAAGTATCGTCCGCGAAGTTCGTCTTGAAAATGTCGAACGAGCCGTCACAGTCGTAATCGGCCACCGCCACGCCCATCCCCGCCTGCTCGTGGCCATTCTCGCTGTAAGCGCAGCCAGCGATCAGTGCGACATCGGTGAAAGTGCCGTCATGGTTGTTGCGGAACAGGATGCTGGGTTGCGAGTCCACAGCGACATAAATATCCGGCCACCCGTCGTTATCGAAATCATAAGAGACCGCTGTAATGGAATAGCGGGGCCCAGGCTTCAGGATTCCCGACTTTTCGGAGACGTCGGTAAAAGTTCCGTCCCCGTTGTTGTGATAGAGAACGTTCGTATCGCCCGTTAGACCGCGAGGACCGCACATGATGGGAATTCCCTTCCACTGGCATTGAGGGGGATCACTCTTGGAAGGAGTTTTTTCCGGATCGAGCTTGATGTAATTGCAGACGAAAAGATCGAGGCGTCCATCGCGGTCGTAATCGAGCCAGGTGCAGCCGGCTCCCCAGCGGATCTGTTCGTCGTAGACTCCGGCTTTGCGGGTGACATCGGCAAAGGTGCCGTCGCCGTTGTTATGAAACAGGATGTTGTGTCCCCAGAAGCAGCAGAATAGGTCGTCCCAGCCGTCGTTGTCGTAGTCTCCCACGCAGACGCCCGTCTGCCAGCCGGTGCGTCCTAGCCCGGATTTTTCCGTGACATCGGTGAAGGTTCCGTCGCGGTTGTTTTTGTAGAGATGCGAGGTGGGAGCTTTGCCGGGGGGCCAAACGGTATTGAAGCGTGTTCCGTTCGTCAGATAAATGTCCAGCCAGCCGTCATTGTCGTAATCGAAAAAGGCCAGCCCGCTGCCCTTCGCTTCAATGATGTATTTCTTGTGATCGGCACCGCCCCACACATTGGGTATGGTCAGACCGGCTTCGCGAGCCACGTCGACGAACTGGACTGGGGAGGGCGCAGTTGGATTCAAGATGGACGGGTTCGAAACGGGCGCTGCTTCGAGGCGCATCGGGCCGCGCCATTTCCAGAGTGGAGTTGTGAGCGCGTCCAAGAGCGTACTGCCGAGAACAACAAGGGATGAGCCGAGGAAACGCCGTCGCAGGACATTCATAGCCCGTGATCACCGAGGCCGAAGCTCGCCACGGAGGAAATCCGCGAGCGAACCAATCCGTTTGCGAAGTGTGTTCCGCTGTTTTTCGTCATTTGCTCGGTACCTTGGGAAAACTGCGCGGCACAATTCCTGTGCCCTCCTTGACGGCGATGATCCGATCGATGGGCACATTCGTCAGCTTATCCACCTGACCGCTCGGCCAAGTAATTTCCAGAGATTCAATCTTGGTGCGTTTCCCCAATCCAAAATGAATGCGGGGATCGCTGGCCGACATATAACTCATGCCACCCTTGGACTGTTCGACGTGCGTGACTCCTTCGGAGGTCAGCTTCAGCGAAGCGCCGATCCCATCGCGGTTGGATTTTGTGCCGATCAACAGGACTTCCAGCCAGTGATTGGCGTTCCCACCACCGTTGCGCAAAAGCTCCGGATAGTCGCCACGATTATTGATGGCGATGTCGATGTCGCCGTCGTTGTCGAAATCAGCGGTGGCCAGGCCGCGCCCGGCGATGGGGCGAATGAAGTCCGGACCCAAAGAGTCCGACACTTTTTCAAACTGGCCCTTTCCCAAATTCCGGAACATCAGCAAAGGCTCCTTGTAAGTCACTTCGCTGTGGTAGAGCTGAACGTTGTCCAGCATGGCGCTGTTCAACTGCAGGATATCGGGCCAGCCATCATTGTCGTAATCCAGAAACTTCATGGACACGCCGCTCAGCAGGATAGCCTTGTTCCCAATCCCGGAGCGATACGTGTAGTCATCGAAGGTTCCATCGCGGTTGTTGTGGTAGAGACGATTCAATTCGAAATCAAGGTGAGTGACGTAGACGTCCTGCCATCCATCGCCGTCCACGTCCGCCGCATCGATGCCCATTCCCGCCTCGTAACGGCCGTCCTCGCTGGCCGCCAAGCCAGAAACGAAGGAAACATCCTGAAAGGTTCCGTCATGCTTGTTGATGAATAGAAAATTCGGCCAGGTGTCGTTGGCGATGGCGATGTCCGGCCAGCCGTCATTGTTGAAGTCCGCCATGACCACACCCATGCCCTTGGATTCGGGCTTGCCGACTCCCGACGCATCGCTGACGTCGGCGAACGTGCCGTCATGATTGTTATGGTAGAGCTTGGTCTTCTGTCCTTTGTAGTTGCCCGGATTGCAGTAAGAACGGTAGCCCGGCCGCCGTTCCCCGCACCACAGGTTCGTCTTCGGCGTCCATTCGATGTAATTCGTAACAACTAGATCGAGCCAGCCATCCTTATCGTAGTCAAACCAGCCTGCGCTGGTTGACCATCCTCCTTCGTCGGCAACACCGGCTCTGGCGGTGACGTCGGTGAACGTTCCATCGCCGTTATTGTGATAGAGGATGGCGCGGCCGTAGCCGGTCACGTACAGATCGGGATAGCCGTCATTGTCGAAGTCCGCGACGGCAACACCCTGGCCGTAATGTCCTTCACCTCCAACGCCAGCTCTCTCCGTGACGTCAGTAAACGTTCCGTCACCGTTGTTGTGGTAAAGCGCCGAGCGCAAGGGATGCGTTGGTTTGTAAATGTCGGTGGCGGCCGATTGCACAAAGTAAAGGTCCATCAGCCCGTCCTGGTCGTAATCAATCCAGCCGACGCCGGTGCCCATGGTTTCCAGGTAGTACTTTTCTTCGGTTTGCGTGGAATCCTGACGAAATGTGATTCCGGCCGCTTGTCGAATGTCGGTGAAACGAACGGTTATTCGGGAATCCTGCGCTTTAGGAGTCTGCCCAGCGCGCGCCTGCTTATGTTGGGCCACGCCCACTGCTGCGCTTAGCAAAAGAATTGCGCTGCCCGCGGCTCCGAATTTGCCCCGCGGCTTCACAGTGTCCGGTCAGCGAGCGACAGCGCCAGTTGAAGTAACTGCTGCCTGGCCACCGTGGGCATTGGCTCGTGAACCGAAGAGGACGTCGCCGGGGCTTTAGACAGGGCTTCTTCAATCCGATTCACGTCCAGTCCACCGGCTGCGTTGCTGCCCTTGAAACGATTCAGCACTTCCCGGGCTTTGGTGATTTCTCCGGTTTGGTAATAAAAAACTCCCAAGGTGGAGTAGCTCCCGGGCCACTCCGGCAACAAGTCCACGGCGCGCTCGAGGTTTTCCGCGGCTTGCGGAGTCTTCCCTTCCAGGACCGAGACAATTCCCAAACCCCAGAGGAGTTTCCCG
>JBGQDD010000083.1:0-10189 GCA_041495665.1 Candidatus Acidiferrum sp. | reverse complement strand
ATCCCATTCACGAAAAGGTCAGGAGGAACGCATGGCAAGTGCGCAGCGGACACCTCGGGACATACCGTTCGAAACGGACGCCGAGTATCAGCGTCTGGCAGAGCAGCACCGGCAATACGAAGCAGAACTGCACAACATCTCCAAGTCGCCCTACCTGAATTCGGAAGACCTCCTGGAAGAAATCAAACTGAAGAAGATGAAGCTCCACTGCAAGGATGAGATGGAGCGGATTGCCGCGCGGATCATGCGCGCGCGTGCCAATTACACCCAATAACGACTTTATCGCGGGCGATTCTGTCGTAGAATGACCATGCGCGCTCGCGGCGAGAATGCCGCGCGCGGAAACTTTGGGGTCTACTCCGGGAAGCATGGTCAAAGAGGGCTACTACTTTGGGGTGCCGCCGCTGGCGCTGGGCGGTGTCAGTTTCTTGCTGCATTGGTATTTGGCGGCTGCTGTCCTGGTGTTGCTTGCCTTGTTTGTTTTCTCTTTCTTTCGCGATCCGGAGCGTGTGATTCCGGGGGAACCTGGGGCGGTGGTGTCTCCCGGCGACGGACGGGTGGTGGTGGTCACGGAGGAAGAGAACGCGGGCAGGCCGGGAAAGCGGGCGAGCATTTTTCTGGCGGTGTGGAACGTGCATGTGAACCGGTCGCCGGCTGCAGGAACGATTACGAAGATGGAATACCGTCCGGGGAAGTTCCTCGCGGCGATGCGGGAACGGGCTTCGGTCGAAAACGAACAGAACGTGTTCACGCTCGCGACGGACGCCGGAGAGATGGTGTTCAAGCAGATTGCCGGACTGATCGCGCGGAGAGTTGTCTCCTGGAAGAAGGCCGGCGAAAAGCTGGCTCGCGGAGAGCGCATTGGACTGGTACGATTCGGGTCGCGGGTGGACCTGTGGGTCCCGAAAGAGGCAGAAATCCTGGTGAAGATAGGGGAGAGTGTGAAAGGCGGATCGAGCGTGCTCGCGCGGTGGCCTGCGAAACCCGCGGCGGGTAAGCTCGATGGATTGAGTACGGCAGAGACGGACGCAAATCTAACAGCGACGGGGAAGCGATCGTAACCATGGGCGAGCCCGAACAGCACGAGATACCGTTTCAAGAGCGGCGCATAAAGAGTCCCCGATTGCGCCGGGGAATTTTTCTCTTGCCGAGTCTGTTTACAGTGGCGAATCTTCTGTGCGGATACTATGCGGTGGTGGCGTCGCTCCTCGGCGGCATAGACGATTTTGACCACGCCGCGAAGGCCATCGGTTTCGCGATTCTTTTTGATTCGCTCGACGGGCGTATTGCGCGGATGACCGGCACGAACACGGAATTTGGAGTGCAACTCGACTCGCTGGCTGACGTCGTGAGTTTCGGAATTGCGCCTGCGGTGATGGCTTATGCGTGGGGAGTGCGGAGCCTGCCGGGAGACGGATCGGTTGCATTTCAACAAATTGGCGAGTTTGGATGGGTCTGCTGCCTGGCGTTTTTGATTTGCTGCGCGTGGAGGCTGGCGCGATTTAACGTGCATGGCATGGCGCCTGGCGGGTCGAAATACTTTGTGGGCATGCCGACGCCGGCGGCGGCGGCAATGATCGCGGCACTGGTTCACGGCTTTAAGGAGCCGCTGCACGACTGGCGATGGTCGGTGGCGTGGTTCCTGCTGGCGGCTGGACTGGGCGCGCTGATGACCAGCACGATCCGCTACTCGAGTTTCAAGGAGATTCCCTGGACTCGGAAGCAGCCGTCACTCTCGATTGTGCTGCTGTGTTTGATCGTGGCGGTCGTCTGGCGATACTCGGAGTATGCGCTGGTGATCCTGGCGGGCACCTATGCGGCGGCGGGCGTGGGGCTGCACCTGGTGCGCTTCGTGCGCCATCGCATGGTTTCGCGGGCCGCGTGATTCATGCCTTCGTTTGAACGGGACTCCAACCGGATCGTGATTGCGGGTGCGTCTTCGCTGCTGGGAGCGGAGCTGAAGTCGTTGCTCGAGGAAAGCCGTTTTGCAGGATGGGATTTGCGGCTGGTGGATGAGGAAGTGGCCGCGGGAACATTGACGGAAGCCGGCGGGGAGCCGGCCGTGATTCAGCCGGTGGAAGAAGGAAGTTTTGACCGGGCCAAGTTCATTTTCTTTACGAGTTCCCCTGAATTTGTCGGACGCAACCGCGAATCCGCGGCCAGATCGCAAGCAAATGTCATAGATTTTACGGGGAAGTTCGAAACCAAGGACTTTGCGCCAAGCCCCTTTTTCCCGAAGCTTGACGGGCTATGGGGCCTTGACCATTCAAGTCATGCCAGACAGGGCTCAGAGGCTCCAGGATACGCTTGGATTATTTCGGCTGGCGGAGTTGCGGCCTCTTCGCTTTCCTTGGGCCTCCGAGGCTTAGGCTTAAAGCGGCTCACCATCACGTTCTTTCGTCCAGTTTCGGAGGCGGGTCGAGCCGGGATAGAAGAACTGGAGAGTCAGACGGGCAAGTTGCTCTCATTTCAAAGCGTGGGACAGCCAATCTTTGATACGCAAGTCGCGTTCAATCTTTTGAATCAGTACGGACCGGCGAGTAAACAAAAGCTTGATGCAGCGAGAAACAGCCTTCGAGAAGAGGTTAGTGGGTGCGTTTCGAACCAGGGCGCTGTGATGCCTTCGATGCAAGTGGTTCACGCACCGGTGTTCTATGGAAGCGTCTTTTCTGCGTGTGCGGAATTGGATCCCGGCGTCGAGAGCGAAGCGATATTGGCGGAATGCGAAAAGGCGGGATTTTCCATTATGCGAGATGTGGAGGCTGGTCCGAACAATATTAATGCGATAGGAGAAACGGCAGTCCAGTTGGGTATTCCTGAGCGCGATCCGGCTCAATATGGAACTTGGTGGTTCTGGGGAGCAGCCGATAATATTCGGTTGCCGGCTTGGAATGCGGTGAAGCTCGCGGAGAAATTGGCGCCATGAGGCGGCGGATTGCTATTGCGTTGATGGCTGGAGCAGTGTGGAGCGCGGGCTGCGGGTATCACGTGGCGGGGCGGAGCGACGCGCTGCCGAAGAGCATCCATGTGATTGCGGTACCGGCGCTGGAGAACAAGACGACCAGCTACCGCATTGAACAAAGATTGACGACCGCTACCGTGCATGAATTCTTGGCGAAGACCTCGTACCGAGTGGTACCCGATCCGGCGAACGGCGACGCAGTGCTGCGCGGGAAAGTGCTGAGTCTGGAAGCGGTGCCGCTGCTGTTTGATACGGCGACGGGTCGCGCGACGACCATGCTGGTTACCCTGAAGTGCGAGATCACGTTCGAAGAGCGCGAAACGGGAAAGATTCTTTATCACACGGACAGTTTTGTTTTTCGCAACCAGTACGAGATTTCGACGGACGCGAACAACCCAAACAGCATTAAGAACTTTTTTGAAGAGCAGGACCCCGCGCTGGACCGCATGGCGCAGGACTTTGCGGCGCGGCTGGTGGCGGCGGTGGTGGAGAACTATTGATGGCGCGGATTTCGCCAGAGGAATTGGTGGAGCGGCTGGTGAAAGGGAAACCGGTTCCGGCGATCCTTTTGCTGGGGGAAGAGCCGTACCTTCGCGACGACTGGCGAAAACAGTTGATCGAAAGATTTGTGCCGGAGGCGTCGCGAACCTGGGCGGTCTCGCGGTATTCAGCGGGGCGCGGAGAGACGCAGGAGGCACTGGATCAGGCGCAAACCATGGCGATGCTTTCGCCGCAGCAAGTGGTTTTCCTCGAGGATGTGGAAGCGATCGAGAAACTCGGGGAAAAAAACCGGGATGAGGCGGTGGCGCAGCTCGGCGCCTATCTCGAAGATCCGGCACCGTTCACGGTGCTGGTCTTGGAAGCGACGGGTCTGGATCAGCGCATGAAATTGGGCAAGCTACTGGCCGAAAAAACGCTGGTGGTGAAATGCGAGCTGGGCGAAAAGGTGGAAGACCGGCTGGCGTCGGCGACCGCGCTGGCAAAGGCGATCGCCAAAGATGAGGGAGTGGAATTCGAAAAAGGCGCCGCAGAGGACCTGGCGGAATTTGTGGCCGCGGATTTGATGCGTTTGAAAACGGAGATCGAAAAGCTGGCGACGTATGCGGCGGAGAAAAAAGTGATCGGGCGCGCGGACGTAAGCGCGCTGGTGATTTCCGAGAAAACAACGACAGTTTGGGAACTGGCGGATATCTTGGCAGCGCGCCAATCCAAAAAAGCGCTCGAGTTTCTGGAGCGCTTGCTGCGCGATGGAGAAGAACCGATAAAGGTCGTGGGAGGCATAGCGTGGATGTACCGCAAGTTGATTGAGGCCAGCGAAATCAAGGGCGTAGCAAATGGCTGGCAGGCGGCGCGCGCGCTGGGGATGAATCCGACACAAGCGGAGTTGGCGCTGCAAAATGCGCGCAAGATTTCAAAACCGCGCTTGCTGGCGGGATTGCACGCGCTGCGAAGCGCGGATGACCGGCTGAAGGGCAGCGGTGCGGAGCCGCGCACGGTGATGGAATTTTTGATCACGGAGTTGACGGGCGGAGAAGCCAAGGCCGCTCGGGGCTAGGATACTTGGGAAAATAAAATCTAACACCCCGAGCCGGTCGGGGCAGGCGCCGGTCACGGAGAGCGCGGAGTTCGCAGAGCAGAAAATTCAGGAAACGGCACCGGAGAAATGGAAAAGGGCGGCCAGCGGGCCGCCCTTTTTTTGCGGACGGATCGCGTGCAACTTTTCCGCAGAGCTTAGACGGGCAAGAGCCAATTGTGCAGGTCCGGCTCGCGGCCGGTTTGGATGGCGACGAGGCGGGAGCGGAGGCGCGAGGCGACCGAGGAATCCGAAACGGCAGGGAATTGCAGGTCGCGATCGCGGTAGCGAATGCAGGCGATGGGAGCGACGATGGCGGCGGTCCCTGCGCCGAAGGCTTCGGTGAGTTTACCGGCGGCGTGGGCGGAGAGAACTTCGTCGATGGAGATTTGGCGTTCTTCGGCGGGGATGCCCATCTCGCGCAGCAAAGTCAGAGCGGAGTCGCGCGTGACGCCGGGAAGGATGGTGCCGCCGAGTGGCGGAGTGATGGCTTTGCCATCGAGAACGAAGAAGACGTTCATGACGCCAGATTCTTCGACGTAGCGGCGCTCGACTCCGTCCAGCCAGAGGACATTGTGAAAGCCTTTTTCCTGAGCGAGGCGCGCGGCGAGGAGGCCTCCGGCATAGTTGCCGGCGGCTTTGCAGTCTCCCGTGCCGCCGGGGAAAGCGCGGACAAAGCGCTCTTCGGCGAGCAGGCGAATGGGCTGCGCGAAATAGGGGCCGACGGGAGAAGTCATAACTATGAGGCGGAAACGATTGGCGGGGCGAACGAGAAGCGTGTCGTCGATGCCGAAATAAGTTGGGCGGACGTAGAGAGCGCCGCCTTCGCGATGCGGGATCCAATCGCGATCGAGCCGAACCAATTCGGTGACGCCTTCGAGGAAGAGCGGCTCTGGAATTCCGGGCATGGCTAGCCGCGCGGCGGAACGGTTCAAGCGAACGAAATTCTCGCGTGGACGAAAGAGCGCCACACCGCCGTTGGGGAGGCGATGCGCCTTGAAGCCTTCGAAGATGGCTTGGCCGTAATGGAACGGAGTCAGCGCGGGAGAAAACGAGATCGGGCCGAAGGGAACGATTTGAGGCTGCTTCCAGGAGCCCGTTTCCCAATCGGCGACGAGCATGTGGTCGCTGAAAGTTGCTCCGAATTCGGAAGTTTCGCGCAGCGCTTCCGTGAGACGGGATGTTGAAACGCGGGAGATAGGGATCGGTGTGGGCATCGGGCCTCAAAGGTGAAAAAAGAAGAGGACAGGCAGGAATGCCTGTCCCACAAAACCGGGATCGCAGGTACCACTACTACTTCGCGGCCTTGGCTTTGACGCCGTTGAAGGCCAGCGTGAGGCGCGACTTGTAGCGATTGGCGGTATTCTCGTGCAACACGTTCTTGGTAATGGCCTGGTCGATCGCCGACATCGTGGGTTGCAGAAGATTGCCCGCAGCGGTGGCGTCGCCGGCGTCGATGGCGGTGCGCAGACGCCGCATCATCGTGCGGACCCGGGTGCGGTTGGCGCGGTTGACTTCGGCGCGTTGATGAGATTGCGCCGCGCGCTTCAAAACCGACTTTTTCTTCTTCTTAACTTTGGTAGCCTGTCCCTGGGCCATCTATTGCTCCTTTTGCGTACCGCTCAAACTTCTAACGTTAAACGAGGCTCACGCCTTTGTCAAACGAGCTGCAAGGTCGGGTACTGGGTCAGTTTGAACTGTGAATACGAACGAGCAGAATCACGGCCGCGATTATGAAACTCCACAAAACACAAAGCGTAATTAACTGCCACCGTTTTGGTTTCTTCCAAATGGCGGTATGTGCTCTCCTCAACGAGCCGTTGTACTCAAGGAAGTACAATATGGCTAGAAACATCGCTGCCAAGAAAACGACGACTTTGGCAAAAACCACCCAGTCTTGCTGTGACATGCTCCAGCCATTTCCTCTGCCGCATTATGCTGCAGCAGGCCTAACAATTCATCCAGAGCCCACACGTGGCCACGTCCTGAAAGCGCGGTCAGTGCTCAAACTAACCCATTACCGAAGCTGCGGCCTTCTCGGATGCACGCTTGGATGCTCCTTATTAGGGGCGCTCATAGCGATCAATCAACCAATTTGTCGCTGAGCCAGCGGGTGAGGACGTTCAGACCGGCCCAGACCAGGCCGGACGAGCCAGCATCGCTCCACCATTCAGGACCGCGATCATGATCGGCCAAGGAGGTTTCCAATTGCAACTTTGCGGAAGCGAGTTTCAAAGGGAGTGCCGGATCAACCGGGCGAGGCTCGGCAGCTTTTTTGAGCTGCTCCAGCATCTGCTGCGGCTGCTTCATATCGAGCATGGAGATGGGCGAGTGGCAGTGGGAACAGACAGAGTCGGATTCCAGGTTGATGGACGCCCCACAGTTGGAGCAATTCACAAACTGAACGTTCTGCCGCAACTCCTTGATCTGCTCGGGCGATAGCCGATGGATGAAATTCTTTTCTTTCAAGAACTCGAAAAAGAGGATGAAGTGGCCGTCATCGGTCGCGCATCGCCAATACGTGAACGGCATGTTTCCCTGCATGTCGTGCGCCAGCCGCAGCGCCGTGGCGCATTGCGGACAGCGGAGCGCGTCCGGCAGAGATGGCTTCCCCGGTGACGAGTGTTCACCGATGAACTTCATGAGCTTCAGCGTGGAGCCGGGAGAGAGCGCCAGGCTCTCGAAATGATCGAACCAGAACGCCTGGCAGCCGGCGCACACATCGATGGCGACCTGTCCGCCTAAGCGGCCGTCCAGCGTCATGGCAGTCATTTCGGTTCCGCAGCCGGGGCACTTCATAGACGAACATTGTAGCTGGTCGCCTGGACCGATGCCATCGATGGGGAAGGAAGTGCAAGCCGTTCGCGAACGGGCAAGGACACGGTCAGTGGCTGCGGATTAGCGCGCCCCCCTCCGAGACTTGTTGAGAACGATGTCCTCTTGAGCCCAGGTCATTGAAGCGGATGATCTTGGCGGAGGTGGGGGGGGTACCCCACCCCCGGTTGTTTTTGTCAAAGAGTGCGTAATCCCATGAAAAGAAAAGACTTGCTATTTTGGGAAGCGCAAAATAGTGCGCAAGAGTATCAAAAGAAAGGGGATAGGGGGTAGGAAATAGGAAATAGGAAATCGATATCGGAGTCTTTCACGTTTCATCCCCCTACCCCCCCATCAATTATGCATGAATATCAAAAGAAACGACTTACAGAATGAGCATTTCGCAAGCGATTGATTCTAAAGGATATGTTTGTCGGTGTTTGGTACGAGAAAGAGCACAAGTAGGTGGCTCTAAAAAAGAAAAGCGGGAGCAAGCTCCCGCACTCCACATAGAGATTTCTATAACTTCAATTATACCGGAGGATAGCGGAAAGTCAAGGAAAACTTGCGGACCGAGCGACTGGATAGCTGTAACCAATTGCAAATGTTCATCCTTTAGCCGGACACTGGTGCCTGGTATCCAGTCGTTCGTTCTTCACAGGAAGAAGAGGAGATCCATGGAGGCGGCTTTCAAGATGGTTGCTCGACTGGTTGTGACGCTGGCCTTGTGTGCCAACGGGCTAAGGATGGGCTTCATCCCAATGTGGCTGGGTACGCGGTGATGGCGCCGGTGGCGGAGAAAGCGATCCAGGCTGCACTGGCAAGGAAGGAATCAAAGTAAAGAAGCGCACACCCCAACTGAAACGAGATGGTTTCGTGTCATAAACCCATAAGCTTGACCCTGAGGCAGGGGTCGGGTAGGGTGTAATTAGTTTCTCCCTGAGTGAACCGCAGAGCGGTCACGCACGAACAGGAGGAATCCCATCGGCCACCCGGTTCCTGTAGCAGGAAGACCTTCCAATTGGATGCGACGTACCGTTCACATTTCCGGACAAATCGAACCGTTCTTCGGCACGCTGGATGAAAATGTGCGTCTGCTGGAGGATTCGCTGCGCGTGCGCACGCATCTCCACGACACGCGGCTGACCATCGAAGGCGAGCAGGACAGCGTGGACCAGGCCGTGAAGATCGTGGAGGAGTACAACCACCTGACGCGGCATGGAAAAACCCTTACGGCGGCGGAAGTGAAATCGCTGATGCGCGTGGCGACGGAGGAACCGCACGAATCGCCTCGCGGGATGTTCGAGCACAGCCGCGTGCGTTCGTTCGGGAAGAAACAAGTGACGCCGAAGAACGCCAGCCAGAAGCGCTACATGGAAGAGATCGAGAAGCACGACATGATGTTTGGAATCGGTCCGGGCGGCACGGGGAAAACCTACATCGCGGTGGCGATGGCGGTAAGCGCGCTGCTGACAAAAGAGGTAAACCGCATCATCCTGGCGCGGCCCGCGGTGGAAGCCGGGGAGCGGCTGGGATTTTTGCCGGGCACGCTGCAGCAGAAGATCGATCCGTACATGCGGCCGCTGTATGACGCGCTGTACGACATGCTGGACGCGGACAAGCTGGAGCGTTTTTTGGAAAAGGGAATCATCGAAGTTGCGCCGCTGGCGTTCATGCGGGGGCGCACGCTGAACGATTCGTTCGTGATTCTGGACGAGGCGCAGAACACCACCAGCGAGCAAATGAAGATGTTTCTGACGCGGCTGGGGTTCAACTCCAAGGCGGTGATTACCGGCGACGTGACGCAGATCGACTTGCCGCAGGGGAAAAAGTCCGGTTTGATTGAAGCGCTGGAAGTTTGCGGCAAGATCGAAGGGATCGGCGTGGTGCAGTTTGGGGAGAAAGACGTGGTGCGCCACAACCTGGTGCAGCAGATTATCCGCGCCTATGAAGAGTATGATGTAGCGCACCCGCAACGGGGCGGAAACACCGCGAACGGCAAATTGAGAATGCCAGCGAGAGAATCCGGCAAAGAACGAGAAAATGAAACACAGCAAGGATGATTGTTAACCGCCAGCGAGCGGTGCGCCTGGCGCGGGGCCCACTCGAATCGTTTCTGCGCTGTGTACAAGAGGAAGTGGGATTCCAAAGAGCAGGCGTCACCGTCTGTTTGGTAAGCGACGCGGAGATCGCCCGGTTGAATGAGACATTTCGCAAGAAGAAAGGGAGCACCGACGTGCTTTCTTTTCCAACCGTGGCACGGCGAAGACCGGTGCGACTCGGCTCGAGAGCAGTAAAGGCCGGCGAATACCTGGGCGACATTGCCATCTCTCCGGCGACGGCGCGGCGCTACGCGAAAAAAAACGGGCGGAAGCTTTCGAGTGAACTTCAAGTGCTGATGCTTCACGGCGTCCTGCATCTGCTGGGCTACGACCACGAAACCGATCGCGGTGAAATGAACCGGGTTGAGCGGAAGTTGCGAAAACGGCTCGGGCTGGCGTGATGAGTTTAGGCTGGCTGTACGCGCTGAGCGTCGTGCTGGTAGGTTTTACCCTGCCGATTTTTTCCTACCTGACTTTGATTTACCGCGAACTGGGCCGCATGACCGCGGGCCGGGTCCACGAGCACCTGGAAATTTTTGAGGCGGAGATCGAGCCAAAACTGAGGATCAACCGCCGCAGCGGGGGGCGGACGTTTCGCATCTTGGGGCATTTTATGCTGGCGTTCCTGGTGCTGGAGACGACGCGCGGAGTGGTGTACTTCGTTCCCGGCACCTGGGAATCTTTTGTGGAATTCTGCGTTTTTCTGGTGCTCGAAGTCGTCATCGCCATGCATTTTAT
>JBGQDD010000082.1:0-10228 GCA_041495665.1 Candidatus Acidiferrum sp. | reverse complement strand
GGGCCCGCCGCCACACGCTCGCCAGCGGGGCCTTCTCGATCGCGCGCGTCCACGACTCATCTCCACTGCGCCAGTGGAAATCGAGGTGAAGACTACCGCCGGACTTTTCACGCTCCTGCCGCAAGGCGCCGACGACCGCGAATGCCGCGCCGGGGCCATCCCCGCTCTCCGCCGTTTGCGTGCAGCTCTCCACCAGTTTGGAGAGCAGTGCGTCAAGGGAGTTATCGGCTGCTTGTGAGGTGAGGAAACGCCGGACATCGCCGAGGTCCGCCTCTCGCAGACGAGAGATTCTCTGTTCCTCCTCGAGGCCCAACGCCAGCGCGAGTTCCGCGGCGACCGCTTCCACGCGTTCGCGGGAAATGGCGGGCTGCTTTTCCGTGCTTCCCACGAGGATAACGCCCTTCAATTGTTCTTTTCTCTCAATGGGGACCCACAGCGCGTGACGCAGCCCCACAAGCAGCCCGAGGATGGGGTTGGTGGGAAAAGCCTGCAGGTCTTGTTCGACAGTTTTTCCGCGGAGCAGCAGTTCTTCCGGGAGGGGAGGCTCCACCGAAAGGTGGGCCCACTCCTTGGGGGTCTCCTGGTTTCCCAAGTCCCACACCATTCCGTGAAACGCGGCGGCCATCGCGTTCCGCGGGCTGGCGTTCGAATCCGCCTCGAGCCACACCCCGACGCGGCCCGCGATGCCCTGTTGCGCGAGCGTCTGCTGCGCTTCCCGCAACAATACTTCGCGAGAAGCACCATCCAGGGCGGCGCGCGCCACACCTCGCCAGCTCGATTCTTCCTCCGGTTTTTTTCTCCAAATTTTCATTCGCTGGCCTTAAGTCTTCGGCGCTCTCGCCAGGTCCTCACGGCTCCCGCACAGGAAATGGAATGGAACAGGGAGAGCCCGTGGTAGTGGCTCTTGCATCGGCAGGCCCATCGGGGATGTCAGTTTGCTTCGATGAATCAATCACTTAGAGGGAAGGGTGGGCGGCCCGAAATTCCATGTCGAGACTTTGCTTGGCGTTCTTCCCAGAGTGGACCACTGCGGATAAGTGCCTAGTGACTCGTGACTGGTGACTGGGCAGAGGACAAGCAGGCGAAGAAGGGGGAGAACTTGGCGCTACGGGAACAGAAGCATCGGCCCTGCGCGGCATACGGCGAACGGGCACAAAACGTTCAAGCGAACTGCTTCGCAGGACCGTTCGAATTCCCGCACTCGAAAACGGAAGAGGAGAAAAACCCCCAGCCAGCGGTACTCTTGGAGAGAACTTGCGAACGTTTTGTACCCTTACTGCTCGGCATGCTCCATGTGGTACTGCTTTAGCTTGCGGTACAGAGTGGTCTTCCCGATGCCGAGCATGCGCGCCGCCGAAAGCTTGTCGCCCCCCGTCTCCCGGAGGGTGCGAAGAATCGCGCGCCGCTCCAATTCCTCGAGAGGCAGGATCTCATCTTTCTCCGGGACCCTCTCGGTGGTGGGATACTGCAAATTGGATGGCAGGTCTCCGACGGAGAGGATCGGCCCGGAACCGAGAGCGACCGCCCGCTCGATGGCGTTTTCCAATTCGCGGACATTTCCCGGCCAGTCATAGGAGATCAGCCGGCGCATGGCATCTTCCGAGATGGTGCGCACCGGGCCTTGAGGGTCGGAAAACTTTTCCAGGAATGCCGTCACCAGAATGGGGATATCGCTCTTGCGGTCCCGCAGCGGCGGCAACTTGATCTGCACCACGTTCAGCCGGAAATACAGGTCCTGACGGAAGGTCCCCGAGCGAATCGCGGCATCCAGGTCCCGGTTGGTGGCCGCGATGATGCGCACGTTGATGCGCCGGCGTTCCGTCGAACCCACGGGCTTGACCTCGCGCTCTTGCAGCGCCCGCAGGAGCTTGGCCTGCAGATCCACGGGCATGTCTCCGATTTCATCGAGAAAGAGCGTCCCGCCCTGGGCGGCCTCGAGCAATCCCTGCTTGGCCTGCACCGCCCCGGTGAACGCCCCCTTGACGTACCCGAACAGCTCGGATTCGATCAGCGTGGGCACCAGTGCCGAACAGTCCACCGGCGCGAACGGCCGCTCCCGGCGCGGTCCCAAAAAATGAATGCTGCGCGCCACCAGCTCTTTTCCCGTTCCACTCTCCCCCAGGATCAGCACGGGATACTCGTGCTGGCTAACTTTTTCGATCATTTTGTAGACACGCTGCATTTTCATCGAAACGCCGATCAACCCGCCGAACCCCGGGCGCGTCCGCAACTGCTCGCGCAACAGGCGGTTCTCCTGCTGCAGCTCCACCGCCCGCGCCACCCGTTCGAGCCGGGAGCGCAGTTCTTCTATGCGGAACGGTTTGGTCACGTAGTCCACGGCGCCGATGCGGGTGACCTCGACCGCCGATTCGATCGTTCCGTACTGCGTCAACACCACCAGGGCGACCTCCGGATGCTGGTCGTGCACCTGCTTCAGCAGTTCCACCCCATTGGTTTGCTGCAGCTTCAAATCCGTCAAGACAATGTCTATGGCCGAATGTTCCAGGACCTCCAGCGCCTCTTCGGCGGTGGCCACGGCGACGGCCTTCATCCCGCATTGCTCCGAGACCGTTGCACAGGTCTCGCGGATGGACTGCTCGTCATCGACGATGAGAATGTTCATCGGGACAACCTCGCGGCGGACTGCTGTTTCTTCACTCATGACAGGCATCCTGAAAGCCTCCGGCTGGCAATTTTATCTGCATCTCAAGTTCCGTTTCAGGAAATCCTCCCAGACCTATTCATAAGTCAATACATTAGTCAAATGACCACTTCTTGGCAAGTCCCACTTTGGGACTCCTTCCCGGCCTACCCTTCCTTTCCGTTCCAATTCGGGAAAGGGTCGCGCAGGGACCCCGCCAAGAGCCCGCTCCCAAAACGAAGCGGGCTCCTCGAAAACTTCTCGAAGAGCCCGCCGAATTGATCTCGTAAAGTTTTCAGTTCCCTCGCCAGAAATTACGAGTCACTTCCGGCGGGGATGGCCCAGCGCTCCTGGCTGGCCACTAGGGCTTGGCCTTTTTCGGGGGCGCTGGGGCGGCGGCGGCGGTTTTCTTCTTGGATGTTTCACCACCGCTCCTGCTGAGCAGCGTCAAGGCATCCTTGGCGCTGAAGGGGAAGCGGCGAACGGATTGTTCACCGGTGGTGCTCAGAGTGACGTCCACGCGCCGGTTGTTGGCCAAGCGCACGGTCAGCAGGTTTTTCAGAATCTTCTGCTTTTCCGCCGGGCTCAGGTCCGGTTCGGCTTCGATCAGTTTCTGCACCTCTTCGGAGGTCATGTTCTTCTCAAAGCCAAATGCTCGAGTCTCGAGATGGTCCACGGGTACGCCCTTTTCCACAAGGTAACTCTTGGTGCGTTCCACGCGCCGCTCGGAGAGCTTCACGTTGTAGTCCTTGGCGCCACGAATGTCCGCGTGCCCTTCGAGAATCAAGTGGGCGTCCGGTCTATAGGTCAAATACTGCTTGAAGTCGCTCGCCAACGCATCCAGCGTCACGCCCTGGCTGGCCAGCAACCCTCCCGTGGGTTTCGCCACGGTGGGCTGGGCCGTCGGGAAGTAGATGCTGTGCAGCGCCAACTTGGCTTCCAGTTGCTTGATCTGTGGGGGTTCCTTCACTTCCACGTTGCCGGAAGCATCGGCGGCGCCGCCGCGGCCGTCATTCACCGCGCACTTCACGCCGTAGCTCCCGGGCTGGAGGCCGCTGGCATCAAACTGCACGTTCGAGCCGCTGCCCACGATCTTTCCGCCGGTGGTTGTGTAGCTGTAGCTCAGCGGATCGTTGTCCGGGTCGCTGCCATTGCAAGTGACGCCGGTGTGCTCGCCCGGCAGAATCGGGCTGCGCTCGACGGAGAGTGTCGCGGTCGGCAGATGATTGGGCTTCTCTTCCACCTTAATGTCCGCCGCGCACGAGGCCGACCCGCCCTTTCCGTCATCCACTTTCACGTTAACGGTGTAGGAACCAACGCCAACGCCCGACGAATTCCAGCGCGCTTCCGGGCCGGTGCCCTCCACAGCGCCACCGGTCGCCGTGTAGCTGTAGGTCAATGGGTCGCTATCCGGGTCGCTGGCGTTCACGTGCACAGCCACGCTGTCGCCCGAACCGGCATACACCGAGGCCGGACTCACCGAGCACGCCGCCACCGGCGGGTGGTTCGGCGGAGGCGGCGGATTGGGAATGCCGAAACGCAATACCAGACCGGTGCCGGCGCGGAAGTTGTTCTGCCGCGCGCTGGCCCCCAGGGCGTTGCCCGAGAAACTGGTCATCAGGTAATCCAACTGCGCCACGCGCCACGCGATGTTCTTGGTCAGAACCATATCGACGCCGCCGCCGGCGGCCAATGCAAATGCGCTCGTGGTCGTCGTGCCGTTCAGCTCTGTGCCACCGCTGGCCCCGCCAAGAAGGAATTCGCCAAACGGAACGAAGTGATCGAACTTGCGCAAATTCAGCCGCGGGCCAAAGAGATACGTAACGAAACCACCGCTCACCGCCGTGTTGCTTCCCGTAAGCGGGAAGAGATTTCGATCGAACCGGTAGCCGCCAAACTCCCCGCTCAGTCCCACCCACTTAGACGCGTTATAGGTGAATGATCCCGCCGCACCATGGTTGTTAAAATTCGAAAAGGGAGTCCCCGGAGCATAATTAACATAATGATACATTGCGGCGACTTCAAAGCGAGGCACAAGCTGGCCTGGTGGACGCGTGTCCGCAGCCGCGGCTGCCGGTCCCGGGAAGGGGGTCGGGCGCGGGGTCGCGGGCAACGCGAATACGCCCTTCGCCGCCACGGGCTTGCTGCTTTCCGCGGCCTTGCCGGGAGCCGCGCGCTTTTCCGCCGCCGTTACGGCGTTCGTGGTTTCGTCGCCCGCTCCACTGTTCTTCTGCTGCGCGCACAGCGGCAAAGCCAAAAGCGCGCTCATCACGAGTGCTGCACACCAATTACGCATCTCTTTCCTCCTGAGCTTTATCAATCGAATCCCGTTTGGTTCACGCGCCCGCCTGCTGACCGCTCGCTGCTCTTGGCGGGCTCCGTTAGACGCATTGCAGCTCTTTCATTTGTCGCTTCTTCTCCAGGCACCCACTTCTCCCCACACCCCTGTCCGGAGCAAGGGAGAAACCAGAAGAACAAAAGGACGCGGCGCAATAAGGTTATTCCACAATTCGCTCTCGGTGCAACTACTTCCTCGCGTCCCGTTCGGTGACGCCTATCTCTTGCGCTGCATTCAACTGCCAACTGTCAACTTTCCCGTCCTGCGCTACACTTCTCTACTTATGAACTCGATCACCTCACTCGACAACCTTTGGATGGGACGGCCGCGTTCCATCGCTGCCGGACTTCTGGAATCGGACGGCCACCGCTCCATCGTGGACCCCGGGCCGGGCTCTACGCTCGAAACCTTTCACCAACAGCTTCAGTCCCATGGCCTCGGGGTGCGCGATCTCGACGCCATCCTTCTCACACATATTCACCTGGACCACGCCGGCGCTACCGGCGCGCTGGTGCGCGAAAATCCCCGCCTCGCCGTGTACGTCCACAAGCTTGGCGCGCCGCACGTGATTGACCCGTCCAAGCTTCTTGCCAGCGCAGCTCGCCTCTGGCCCAACGATCTGAAGCTTCTTTTCGGCGAAGCGCTTCCCGTTCCGGCGGAGAATTTGCGCATTCTCGAGGGCGGTGAAACCCTCACGCTCGGTTCGCGGAAAGTCGAAGTCGTCTACACGCCCGGCCACGCTTCGCACCACGTCAGTTACTTCGACAAATCGGAAGGCGTCGCTTTCGTTGGCGACACGGCGGGTGTGCGCATCGAGGGAAATTCCTACGTCATGCCCGCTACTCCACCGCCGGACATTGATCTCGGGATCTGGGATACTTCCTTCGCCGCCATCCTGGAGCGCAAACCGGCGCGGCTCTTCCTCACACACTTCGGTTTCTCCGACAATCCTTCCGAACACATTTTGTTGTTCCGCGAACGGCTGCATCGCTGGGCCGCGCTCACCGCGGAAATTCTGCGCACCGCCGCCAGCGATTCCGCAGCAATGGACGCCTTCATGTCCACCACGTACGCGGAAATCTCTCAGCATGTCCCCGGCGGGGAAGCCGAACACTACGCCTTCAGCGCCGGCCTGAATCTCTCGTTTCTGGGCCTCGCGCGGTATCTGCGCAAACGCGCCACCGCCGCCTCTTAGAACTGCATGCCAGACTTCTGTTGTTCTAAATGGGATGCGGACGGACTAGGCGGTCGTTCCTGACGAAGACACTTCTTCCGAACCTGCCGCGGGCTCTGTCGCAGGCGCCGCCAGCGTTTCGAAGCGCGCGGAAAGCGCTTCGACCAGCAAGTCGACGAGCTTCTTTGCGCCGCTGCCGTCGGGATCTTTGTCAGGATTGTACTGGGCCACATCGAAACCCAGCAGATTCTTGTGTTTCACAAACTCCATGAAAGACGCGCGGACATCGTCGAAGCGCAAGCCCCCGCTGCCGGGCACGTTCACGGCTGGAAAATCTTCTTGCGCGATTACATCCAAGTCGAGGTGCATGACAAATTCGCGCGCGTCGGCGTGCACTTGCGCCAGCGCTTCGTGCGCCGCTTTGCTGCCGCCTTTGAGTTGAATGTCCGCGGCGTAAATATGCCGCATCGGCGACTTGCTGAGAAACTCCTCCTCCGGCGGATCGAGCCTTTCAAGTCCGAAGAGAGTAACGTCCGGCTCGCGCACCAGCGGCGCCTCGCTCCAGAAGCGCACCAGCTCCGGCGCGCCCCTGCCAATGATGTGGGCCACAACCATTCCGTCGATGCGGCCGGAGGGAGTGCTTGCGGGAGTATTCAGATCGGCGTCGCGATCGAACCAGAGAAGATTCAAGTGCTTGTAGTAGCGCCGCGCGCCGGTAAGCAAACCGATGACCTGAGCGCAGTCGCCACCCAGGACCAGCACCAGCGCACCGCTTTTCACCGCGAGTTCGGCGCGCGTCTTCAGATCGTTCAGGCCGGCGACGATTTCGGTCAGATTGCGAGCGCGCCGGTGTTCGTCGTCGTCCGCGAAGAGGCGCGGGGCGCAGTCCCCGTAATCCACGACTTCGTAGCCGGCGGCCTGCAACTTTTCGGCAAGCCCGGCGGCGCGCAACGCTGCGGGAGCCTTCTCGCTTCCCGCGGAAAATGCCGCGGCGCTCGAGGGCGCGCCAATCAAGGCAATCTTCTTCGGCTGACGGACGATTTTGACCGCCAAGGTCTGGCTCCTTGTCTTGTATTTCCCGTCTACCGCGCTAGGGTACCGATGACCGGATCATTTATAGCTCAGGCCGGCAAATCACTCCAATCATGCACATCGCGTTCCCCTGCCGGGCACTGCAAACTCTTTAGCGGCGTGGCGCCGGCGCGATGGTCGCCAATTCCGGCGGCAGCGTGAAGCGCACGTCCTCGCGGATCAAGTCCAGGTCGCGCTGATCCGTGAAGCCGAATTCCGCCAGCCGTTCGCTGACTTGCTCCACGAGGACTTCCGGAGCGGACGCACCCGCGGTCAAGCCCACGCGGGAAACGCCTTCGAGCCACTGCACATCGATGTCCCTGGCCGAGTCGATCAGTTGCGCCTTGACGCCGCTACGCTGGGCGACTTCCACGAGGCGATTGGAATTCGAGCTGTTCGGCGAACCCACCACCAGGATCAGATCGACGTCCTTGGCCACCTGCTCGACCGCTTCCTGGCGGTTCTGCGTGGCGTAGCAAATGTCGTCGCTGGCAGGACCCTGGATGAAGGGGAACTTCTGGCGCAGCCGCGCCACAATTTCCTGCGTGTCGTAAAGGCTCAGTGTCGTTTGCGTGAGGAACGAGAGCTTGTCGGGGTCATTGACTTCGAGAGCATCCACGGCGGCGACGGAGTCCACCACGATGGTACGGTCCGGCGCTTCGCCCGAGGTGCCGACGATCTCCTGATGGTCGCGATGGCCGATCAGAATAATGGTGCGCTTTTCGCGGGCAAACTTCAGCGCCTCGAGGTGCACTTTGGTCACCAGCGGGCAGGTGGCATCAATCACTTTCAGCGCGCGCGACTTGGCTTCATCGCGGACCGTCGGCGGAACGCCGTGGGCGCTGAAAACCAGGACGGCACCGTGCGGCACTTCCTCGATGGCTTCGACGAAAATCGCGCCGCGCCGGCGCAATTGCTGCACAACGTAGGTGTTATGGACGATCTCGTGATGCACATATACCGGCGCGCCATAGGCTTCCAGCGCAAGCTCGACGATATCCACCGCGCGCACTACTCCGGCGCAGAAACCCCGCGGCCTTACCCTCAGCAATACTTTTCCATTCGTAGCAGTCGGCATTGTGGTCCTAAATATATGATTTCCGAAGACTCTATCATACCTTACGCCGCGCCCCGCCCGCATCCCGTTTCCTTGTTTAGCATATCCCGGATCAGCGCATGACCAAATTGGTGCTCGCTGAACTAGTGGGTTGCACTTAGAATGCAGCCACTATGGCGGCAGAAATGATGGTTACGCTGGTGACGCTGGAAGGGCGGCACGTGCGGCTGGAGCCGCTGGCGAAGGCGCATTTGGCGGGACTCGTTGAGGTAGGCCTAGATGAGGAATTGTGGCGGTGGATCCCCACGCAGGTACGAACGGCTGAGGAGATGGCGGCGTACATCGAGACCGCACTCGGCGAGCAGGAACGGGGCACATCGCTGCCATTTGCGATCGTCGAGAAGGCCACGGGCCGAGCGATCGGAAGCACGCGTTACGGCAATATCGACCGCACGCATCATCGCGTGGAGATTGGCTGGACGTGGGTGGCGCGCGAGTGGCAGCGCACGGCCATGAATACGGAAGCGAAGTACCTGCTGCTGAGGCACGCTTTCGAAACGCTGGGCTGCCTGCGCGTGGAGTTAAAGACGGATTCGTTGAACGAGCGCTCGCGCGCGGCGATCCTGCGCATTGGGGCGCGGGAAGAGGGCATCTTCCGCAACCACATGATTACGGCGAGCGGGCGCATCCGGCATACGGTTTATTTCAGCATTATCGATTCCGAGTGGCTGGCGGTGAAAGCGCGCCTCGAAACGGCGCTAAACTCCTGCAAGCACTAGAGCCAGTCGGGCCGGCGTGATGCCCTACCTTCTTCGCAACGGCTGGCCCTTAGGTCAGCCTCCCAACGCCGCCAACTAAGGTAAGATTCCTTTCAGGAACCAGGTGATTCCTTTCCTGGTTTCTTGAGAGCCGGTCTGGCCGCGAAAAGATTCCGGGGCTAAACGAGAGCCTGCGCGGCGAATGATGAGTTTGCGGAAGGTCTTCCGCGACTCGCGGACTTCCTCTTGGGAGAAGAGCTTGTCCACGCCCGACAATCCGATGAACCGCCGGCGCAGCGAGCGCGTGATGCTGCAGATGAAGATCACGGTGATCGCGGATGACGTCGAGCACAAGCCACGGCGGGAAGAAGCGCTGACGCTGATCGTCAACGCTCATGGCGGGCTGCTGAAGTTGCAGATGGGTGTGCACGTCGGCCAGCCCATGCAGCTAGTGAACCCGAGAAACAAGGTTGAACAGTCTTGTCGCGTCGTCCGCGTGGAGGATACGACGCCGGAATATTTTTCCGTGGCCTTCGAGTTCGATCAACCGAACCCCAAGTTCTGGCCGGTCGTTTTTCCGCCCTCGGATTGGGATCCTCAGCGCGCCTGATACTGCGCCAGGACGACTAAGCGGCCCGAAATTACCTTCTTCCCCTTTTTTACCCGCCGGCGCACATCCGATTGACGGCCGCAACTCTTCCAAGAGTTCAGGGTTGAACATGAGTAGGGGACGGTGTCCGCTTTGGAGGACGCTTCGATGAAGTATCGGATGAATGGAATTGGAAGGTCGCCGCTATTCGCGGCATCGATTTTGATATGCGGACTGCTGCTCGCAGGTTGCGATGATCACGTCACCGTGATTCGCGATCTGGACTTCCCCGTGGTAAAGGGGAGCACCTGGGCCTGGAAGCCGATCGCACCGCCCAAGGAAGCGGACCGGCGCCCCGTCGTCTCGCGGGACGTGATCTCGCGAGGAGAAACCATCGCGCGCGAACCCGGCGCCAACAATGAAATCGTTCGCCAGCGCATCCGCACGGCGATCGAGCAAACACTATCATCCAAGGGATTGCGGCAAGTCAGCGACCCGCGAGACGCGGAGTTCCTGGTGGACTATCAGGTCGCGGTGCGGCGGCACGACGTTAAGGTGCGGCGCGTTTACCCGGGCGGATACCCGGGCCTCGTTTGCGGC
>JBGQDD010000081.1:0-10245 GCA_041495665.1 Candidatus Acidiferrum sp. | reverse complement strand
GCGCGATCTTTCGAAACTCGCGGCGCGCCCAGGCCAGCGCGTTGGTCACGTCGGTCACCGAAATTCCGTAGTCTTTCGAAAGCTGCTCGTAGGAACTTTTCTCGTTGCCCTCGAGGTCGTAGGCTTCGAACAAATGAAAGGTGCGTGCGCGCTCGTGCTCCTCGCACAGTTTGCGCAAATCCTCGACGGCCAGCGCGAAAAGACTTCGCACCCACTCCTTTTCAAAAAACTCTTCCAGCGATTCGGGTGAAGGAATCGAAGCGGGATCCATCACCGTCGCGCCGAATTCCTCTTCCGCACCGGCAAAATCCAGTGCGACGTGTGGAATACTTCCGCCGCGCTTTTGCCGCTGTCCAGCCTTGTCTTCATTCATTACGAAGCTGTCCACGCAAACGCGCAGGTAGGTCCTCAGCCGGCTTTTCGTCGAATCAAATTTTTCGAGAAGTTCCCTTTCCAGCAGTTCCACAAAAAATCCCTGCGTGAGATCCTGCGCATTGTCGGCGGGGCGGTTCCATCGCCAGCGCACGTATTTATAGACGGGCTTCCAGTAGGCCGCGCAAAGCGCCTCGAGCGCGCGCTCGCGCTCCTCGGCATCAATGCTGCGCGCCGCCTCGATCACCGACCGGCGCGTGGGGGGAAAGCGATCGCCACCCGGTTGGAAGTCTTCTTCAGTCATGTCACCGCTTCACTTTCGTTGAATTGCGAACTTCGGGAGGAGTTTATGCAGGATGGTCCGCGCTGACAAGCGGGGATTCTTCGAATCATTTATTCGTAGCGGAGGGCTTCGACGGGATCGAGGCGAGCGGCCTTCCATGCGGGATACACGCCGAAGACGATGCCGATGAGGGCGCAGAGAATGAGGGCGGTGGCGATCCAGAAGAACGATAAGACCGCAGGCATCTTGAGACCGTAGCGCATCAGCAAGGAGAGGCCGGAACCAAACAGGACGCCGATGACGCCGCCCACGGCGCTCAGAGTCACTGCTTCCATCAAAAATTGCACGAGAATGTTGCTGCGTTTTGCGCCGATGGCCTTGCGAACGCCGATCTCGCGGGTGCGTTCCGTGACGCTCACTAGCATGATGTTCATTACGCCGATTCCGCCGACAATCAAGCCGACCGAAGCTACCGCGAACATCAGGATGAAAATCAGGCTGCTGATTTTGTTCCACAAATCGAGAAAATAGTCGGAAGTGAAAAGTGCAAAATCATCGGGTTTGTCGTTCGCAAGACGGCGCTTGCGCCGCAGCAGGTCGCGCATCTCTTCGACGGCCTGGCCAACCTGCGCGGGGTCCGAAGCCTTGGCGAAAATGACGTAATCCTTTTTGTTGGGGTAAAGCTTGCGGAGCGTGGTCACCGGCATGATAGCGATATTGTCTTCCGGGTTCGAACCGCCAGAGATGCCCTGCTTGCGCTTTTCGAACGAACCGATGACGGTGAAGAGCTGGCCGTCAACAGTAACTTCTTGTCCAATGCAATGCTCCGGGGATTCGGGAAAAAGAATCCGCGTGGTGTCGTATCCCAGCAGGGCCACCGGAGAGTGATGTTCGGTATCGGTGTCGTTGAAGGGGCGTCCGAAAGCCACTTTCAAATCAAAGATCTTGCTGATGGAAGGGGCGTTCCCCTGGAGGATCACGTTTTTCGCGCGATACGCACCTCGGCGCACGTCCGCGGTACCGGATCCGAAATGGGGCTCAAAAATACGCATGGAGGGAGAAGCGGCGGACACGTGCGGCAGTTTGGCGATGTCATCCGCCCACTCCGCCTGCAATTCCTTGCGGTTGAACCATTCGCTGGGAGGCCGCGAGAGCGAGGCCCAAGGAAAGCGGTAAGCGATGATGGTGTCCGATCCCAATTCGCGGATGCCACCCAAAACGTTTTCGTTCAATCCGTTGATTAACGCGCTGACGGCGATGACCGTGGTGATACCGATGACGATGCCGAGAATGGTCAGCGCCGAGCGCAGCGGGTTTTTCCGCAGCGTATCCAGCGCCAGCAACACTTCGCCGCGCAGCTTCAGCGCGCCTTCCTTACGAATCAAGGAACGCACCGGGAGAATGGCGGTGTGCGGCAGGGTTTTTCCGAGCGTAGCCATAGAAGTGCTTCTCTATTCCGATCGCAACGCTTCCACGGGATCGAGCTTGGCGGCCTTCGATGCCGGATAGGTGCCGAAGAATAAGCCGACACTGAGCGCGACTGCTAGTCCGCCCATCACCGACCAGAGTTGTACGGCGCTCGGGAGCGGTGTGACCCAGGAAACCAGCGTAGCCACCAGCACACCGAAGAAAACGCCGAGAGCGCCACCAATTACGGAAATGGTGGAGGACTCGATGAGAAACTGGCGCAGGATGTCACCGCGGCGAGCGCCCAGCGTTTTGCGGACGCCGATTTCGCGAGTGCGCTCGGTGACGCTGACCAGCATGATGTTCATGATGACGATTCCGCCGACGACGAGAGAAATGGAAGCAATCGCAATGGTCACAGCAAAAAAGGAACTGCTGATATCCTTCCACAGAGTGAGAAACGAATCGCTCGTTTCGATGGCAAAATCGTCTTTAGCACCGTAGGCCAAATGATGACGGCCGCGCATGATCTGCCGGACTTCGTCCACGGTCAACTGAATGTTGGCTGCCGAACCGGCGCGGGAGGTGACGCGCAGGGAATTCTGCTGATTCCCGAATTCCTTGCTGTAGGTGCTGAGCGGAAGGACGATCCAGTTGTCCAGCGAAGTTCCCAGAGACGAACCTTCTTTTTTTCCGATGCCGATGACCTGGCAGGGGATGTTGTTCCAACGAACCTCTTTGCCAAGGGGATCCACGCCGGGCATGAGGTTATCCACGATATCCATGCCAATCACGCAAACCGGAGCGGCGCTATTCAAATCCGAATCGGTGATGTGCCGGCCAGAGACGAGATCCACGTCGTACAATTCGGGCATCTGCGGCGTCCAGGCACGCAGGTTGGTATCCTTCAGCGAATTCAGTCCGCTTTTCACCTCGACGCGGCCACCCAGCGAGGCGCCAATTTCCTTGCAGGACTTGCAGAGATCACGCACGGCTTCATAGTCGTCGTAGGTAATGCGCTTGCGCTTCTGGAATTCGAGGTAGTCGTCAACGTTGGTAATGATGGAGGGCTGTTTGGAGAGGCCAAAAACGTCGGCGCCCAGACGGAATACGCGCGTGGCGACGTATTGATTGGCGCCGTTGATCAGGCTGACGACAGCGATCACCGCGGCGACGCCGATGACCACGCCGATGAGCGTCAGGACGCTGCGCAGCTTGTGCGCCCAGAGGCTGGAGGCGGAGATGGCCACGGCTTCCGAGAAGTTCATGGTTCTCGGTGATGTGGAGCGAGCGAGGGTGGGTGAAGACACTTCTGCCATGGAGGAGCCTCATCCTAACATACGCGCCGGACGGGGCCCGAATTACCGGCTGGCGCAAGAGATTCTCGCGACGCACGACGGAGGGCAGTCCTTAATTGGAAGAAAACAAGCCAGGTAGCCGGGACTTTCCAAAGGGGCAGGGCCATTCTGGATGTTTTCGATAGACGCCGAAGCTCTTTGAGATCCATCCAAATGAAAAAGGAGGGCGCTTTGGGGCGCCCTCCTAGGAAAAGGCTCAGGTTAGAAAACGAGGCGCAAGCTGGCGCGGGAGCTGAACGGAGCCTGGAAGAAATAGCTGTTCATGCCGATGGTTGCGTACGGCAGCTTGAAGTCCGGGTTCGGAAGTCCGAAACCCTGGTCGCCGTTTTGGTTAAGCAGTGTTTGGGTCTTCCTGTTGGCGATGTTGAAGGCGTCGAAACCAAACCTCAGGCTGAACCTCTCGCCCAGTTTCCAGGGAAACTCAAGGTGGGCATCGAGGCCCGCCGTGGTCGCAGCGCGGCCGAGGTCTCCGCGGCCGTTCAATGGCACTTCACCAGGGTTCTGGTAAGCCTGCTGCGCAACCAAGGTCGTGAGAGGCACGCCGGATTGAATTCGGAGGCCTCCGCCAAGCACCAAGCCCTTGAGCCTGGTCTTGTCAAGCACGAATGTGGTGTAGACATTGACGACATGCCGGCGGTCCGTGTTCAGCGGACCGATACCCTGTTGATGCCCGAGGAGCCCGAAGGCTCCCTCCGTGAGGTCAAAGAGAGCGCTGATACCCGGGTCGGCCTGGTTGTTGTCGTTGCGGAATGCGCCTTCGTAGTTGCCGTTGAGGCGGGCAATCCGCCAGTTTGCAACGAGAGCCCAGTTATGGCCGAACCCTTTATTCACTTCGATTTCCACCGCCTGGTACACGCGCTTCGGATCCTTGTAGGTATCCGGCTTGCCATCGGGTGTGAATTCGCCACCAAATAGGGCGCATCCCGTATCCTTGACCGTTGCGCATGTGGGGAGGAGGGCGCCGGAGGAATCGGTCCATGTATTCGTGTTTATTGCCGGGAAGCACCCGCTTCCCAGGACTTGGCCAGCCGAAGTGGCAACGTTTGGCGCCACATACGGAGTGGGCGCATTATGCGAGTCGATGCAGGCAGTAGGGAAACCAAGGGCGACCAGAGCCGCAGCATTGGGGGCGGAGGGATTCTTCTCGGCGGTCAACAAGGCACAGTCGAACGCACCAAGCGGGTCACCGTTGTTTGCAGCGCATGGACTTTGCGTTTCATCCACGGCGTTGAACGTTTGTTCATTCGGGTTCACAAAAATGTCTGACTTCGAGTTGGGGTTCCCGATGAAGTAGTTTAAGCCGCCGCCATTGGCAGCCAGGGCGTTGAACTGCTCCACGGAAATACCACCCTCGTCTTCGATGACGCGCTTGAGGCGGCGATCAATGTAGCGCGCACTGAGCACGATGCCATCCCGGAATTCATGTTGAGCGCCAACCACGAACTCGTCGGTATATTCCATCTTTATGCCGGGTTGAAACGGCTCACCGCCGCTGAGGCCAACGTTTACGGCGCTTATGACGCCCCCAGACGCTTGATTAAGTAGGTGGCCAGCATCAGGTTTAAAAAAGTTGGCATAGTCAGGGTTCCCGCTGGAATCCGTCACAACGCAGGAGGCGCCTGAGGGTGTGCCCGCCGGGCAGCCGGTCGTCTTGGAATCCGGCGCCCAATGCGCGCCGAGAACGTCATCCTCGGAGCTGAGCGCGCGGACGGCTGCGTCAAGAGGGAGAATGAACGCATACCGGCCAAAGTTGGCGTAGATCTTGGTCTTCCGGTCGCCTTTCGGATCCAGGATAAACCCGAAACGAGGAGACCACATGTCGTTAAACAGTTTCCCGGCCTGGTTGCCAACCAGCCGTTGCTGTTCCCAGCGGAGGCCAAGGTTCACGGTTACATGCTTCCCCATTGCCCAGGAATCGTTTACGTAGGCGGCGTGATATTTTCCAGTGCTCCTGGTAATACCGCTGTCAAATCGTCCGCGAGACTGCAGCAAGAGAACAGGAACCGGGGTGGCATAGCCTGGAACCACCATATAGGGGCAGAGGGTGCAGGTGGTAGCAGCGGGGTCCCCAAGTGCAGGGTCGACGTTGAAGTTGGGACCAGGGTCGACTGTGCCTGCGAGCTGCAGCGAGAGAGCCGCATTAGCCATCGCGCCGGCGACTGTGGGGTTCGTGTCGTTCAAATAACCAGGATCGCCGCCCGAGGCGTTCGCATTCGGCATGGCAAATTTCCCTCCCGAATACGTTGTAATGTCGTTGTAGATGGGAAATTGCCACGTATATCCGAGACTGAATGTATGTTGCCCTAGGAAGTGAAAGGTCTTTGAGGTGTCAAACGAGAGGCCCTTGGTATTGCCCTCGTACGGCTCAAGGAAACCAAAACCCTGAGCGTTGAACGCGCCGGCTTGGCTAGCGAGCCCTGCAGTCTGAGTATTGTCAACAATTTGCGTGACGTCCGCGAGCGGCGTCTCGGTAAAGTGATTCCAGCTCCAGGTGAAAGCGCCGTCGATCAGCCAAGATGAGCCCAGCACACCGTCATAGCGTACCGCCCAGTTCCGCGTACCAAAATCCCACTTCGAGTTCACTGTCTTGTCTTCTGCGTTCAGCGTGGACCATGGAACGTTGTTGGTATGGGAAGGGTCGCCGAAAACGGAGGACTCTACGGTGTGCCGGTCGTTGATTCTGAAGGTTAGCTTGCCGGCGTAGTCGTAGGACGTCTTTGAGCGCTGCAACTCGCCATTATAAAGGGGAAAAAGAGTAGAGGTTATAGCCGGGGCCACATATTGGTGATTGAGGCTTGGATTGAAAGTGCCGAAGTAGAAGAGGTGGTCCTTCAACTTGCGAATCGGGACATACCCACCGAGTTCGGCGTCGCCCTCGTAGGTTGCGTTGCCCAGGTAGCGCCCGAACTTCGTGGCCGTGCCGAACTGAGGATCATCGGCATTGGCGGGAGTCGTCTGCATCCCCAGGGGATGGAAGTAACCGCCAAGCTGGCCGTGAGTCTTCGTGCCGCCAGACTTCGTCACAATCTGGACGATGCCGCCACTGGCGTGACCGTATTGCGGCTCAAAACCACCGGTCTTGATCTGCACTTCCTTGACGAAGGACAGGTTAATGCCGGAGCCCAAAGCGCCGTAGGAACGCGCCCAGACGCCCAGACCGCCGAAAGCCGGATCGTTAATCGAAACACCGTCAGCTACATAGGAATTCTCCAGGCCACTGGAGCCAGAAATCGATGGGTTGTTGCTGCCCGTTTGACCACCGTCGACCGCGCCGGGGCTCAGGTAGAACAGGCTGGCAACGCCCCGCTGCACGGGAATATTTTCAAAAAAAGTGTCGGAGATATTCGCGGTGACTGCCGACGTGGAAGTGTCCACGGTGACGGTGGCGGCGCTAACTTCCACGACCTCGGAAACCTGGCCCGTTTCGAGAATGACTTCGACGCTGGTGGTCTTGCTGATCTGGACTTCGGCGCTCTTTACGCTGGCGACCTTGAAGCCCGCCTTCTGCACCTTAATGGAATAAATACCGGGGATCAAGGTGGAGAAGAGAAAGGACCCCTGTTCGGTAGTCGATTGAGAGAGGCTGCCGATGGGGCCAGTGATCGTAACCTGGGCCGCCGGAACTGAAGCCTTGGAAGCGTCATAAACTATGCCGCTCAGATTGCCGCGCGCCGACCCCTGATCTTGCGCCGCGAGCGACATCGAGAAGGTCATACCGAATGCCAAAACCGAGCTGATTACCAGCCATTTACTTTTCATAGAGCTCGAACTCCCTCCCTTACGTCTCATTTCTTAAGAGCTTATTTTGGGTTGCAGATGGAACGGAAATAGCAGAAGGAGTCCACCCCACGCCCCGAAACCCTGCAGATACTCTCACAAACTATGCATAAAAACTGCCAAAATCAGAAATAGTTCATCCAATGCTAAGGTTCGGGAATTCAGTGACTTATAGTCATGTTAGGTAGCACCTGGAGGAGGACGGGTGTGTTTTATTCCTGATTCCCGGATAAGTATGCAGAAATATGGATTAGCAGTCCCGGCCGCCACAAGCCGAAGCAGACAGGGGACTTGTGCCCCTCACGGTTTGGCTGCAGCTTCCATAAGGAGAGACTTGCCCTTTTCTGTCAGGTCCGCCGCCTTCCGTGGGTTTCCCATTTCGGTGTAGTACTGAGCCAACGCCAAATAGAACGGACCTTCCTCTGGGCGGGATAGAAGCGCACTTTCAAGAATGGAGATGGCCTGAGGTGCGTTTCCTCTTTTCTCTACGCTTGTTGCAATGCGAAGAAGTGTCTCTGAGTCGGTCGTTTCTGTAACGCCGGCGTCCGAGAAGAGGCTAACAACAGCGGCATAATCCTTCTTTGAAAAATAGGCGTCCACAAGCCGGGCACGGGCAAGGTCATTGGAGTGGTCCAGTTGCAAGGCGCGGCGGAACCAGACGCGCGCCTCGTCGAACTGGCCGAAGGCCCAGTAGCAAAGGCCCCGTTGCTGATCGAGGATACCCTTTTCCGCGTCCTGGACGATTCCAGGCTCGAGCACGTCCCAGGGTTCGGGCCCGGAAGGAGCATCGAGAACTTTGAAATTCATGGTTCCGAAACCGCTGCGCTTGTTATCCGGATTATTCACAGTGACGTTCAGAATATAGCTGCCGCTGGATTGCTGGTCGAGCGAAAGCTTCTTTCCGGTCACCAAGGAACCGGCAGCGTCGAATTGTTCCCTGCTGATTTCGTCTTTGACCTTGGTAGCACTCCCGGGAGCGGCGGGCCGGCCGAAAGCGTATTCCACATCCAGCTTCTTTCCAAGATTTTCGCGCGGATCCGTGGCCGGCATCCAAATCTGATAGACGACCTGAAGGTTGGTGCCTTGGGCGAGAGTCGGGGCGCCGCTGGGCATGGGAGTGAATTGCACGCCGCCGACGGTGAAAGGCATCAGATCGGCGAGGCCGGGATCGGCGTTTTCCGCGGACAGGAATGGCATGACGCTGGGAACAGTTAGAGAGTCTTTTGCGGGCACTGGGATTGAGATTTCCCGCATCGTGTGGAAGGCCGCTTTCTTGGACCAGTCCGTGAACTGAAACTCCAGGTGATACTTGCCGGGAGGGAGAGGGAGTGTCCCCTCGTACCCGAATACCTTTTCTTTGATGGTGTCGAGGCGTTTCCTGGTCAGGGAATCCGCGAGGGATTTTTGTTGCGTGAAGATGAGCTTGTTCTCGGCGCTGAAAACGCGGACGCGAACCTCCACGGAGTAGGAATAGCGTCCGTCTTTCTCCTCGGCCATGCTGAGATCGCTGGGACTATGCAAACGAAGGGCATAGTCGAGGCGCGTCAGGCCGCGGGAATCGCGAGCCGGGAAGGTAACAATATCGAGATTGCGGCCCTCGAGGACCAGCCGAGAGGTAACCGATTCGCGGTTGGCTCTTCGCCGGAGGATGTCGTCGCGGTTCGCCGGCAAATTGGCGAGATTCTTGATGCTGTTCAGCAGGATGTCGGATTGCAGGCTGACGATTCCAGTGGTTTCGTCGACCGGTTCGTCCGGCAGGAGCGACAGCGAAATTCGCGCCACTTCCGGCCCCGCGGAATTGCGAATCATGCGCAGCGCCGCCAAGCGCGAATTGATGGCCTCCACGCCGGTAGCCAGCTTGTCGGGGCCGTCGGTGTAGGGGCTATAGAAGCGGTAGTCGCCGCTGCCTTCGCGTTGGTAAAACATGACGTAGAAAAACGGCGGCAGAGCGGGGTTGGCGCCGCCGTAAAACCAGATTTCGATGGGATAGAGATTGGCGGAGTTACGGAAGACCTGCTTTTGCTGCGGAGGCCCCAGGGTAATGTAGGTGCGGCCGCGATCGGTGCGCCAGCCTTCCATACCGGAGCCGATGCCGAAACGCGCATCGGCAAAAGCGATGCGCTGGTAGATCTCATCCTTGTAGATGTTGGTGGGCGAGCCGGGAGTAGGATTGCGGATTTCCCAGAAGATCTCAATGAACTTTTCGCGAGCTTCGTCGGTGGTCAGCTTCAGAAAGGAGTCGCGTTCGTCTTTGGTAATGCTGTAGGCGGCGTCCCGCTCCAGCCAGTCGCGGTAATTCTTCTCCAGTTTTTGTTTCTTCTGGCCAAGAGCACTTCCGCTGGATGCGAAGAGGATGGCCGCAAGAAGCACGATGGCCCTGCGAGAAAAAACCCGGAGGCGGCGCGGACCATTCATCCCAGCCGCGCTGCGGTGAAATTCGTTCCCATGCTGACGATCCATCGCAGAATTCCTTGATCCATTCCCTCTGGCATACCGCGTGTCCCGATCAAAGTAGATTCTAATAATTTTCCTAGCCTTGGTGGCGGATGCGTTCGGCGAGGGACCGGGCCCGCTGGCGGGCGATGTCTACGAAACGCGAATCCCCCGCGATCTGGTCGAGCATGGGCAGGACCCGCTGTGGTTCCGGCAGAAGACTGCGGTTGAGATCCGTTTCGAATTGCAGCAAGGCGTCGTTGATTCCCAGCCGGTCGTATTTCATGCGCCGCGAAATCAAGTCAACATGTTCCTGCTGGCGCGCCAGTCCCTCAAAAATCTGCAGGAGCTGTGACGCCGCCGAATTCAAAGTGTAGTTGAATTTTGCTTCATGGACTTCGGGGCCGGATTCCCATCGGAACGTTTTCTCACCGAGATTCGCGATCTTGCGGTGCACATCCAAATCCTGTCCCTGGAAGTGTTTGAGCTGCGCTGCCAGATCGAACATTTTCGTGCGCCATGCCGTGCTCACCTGGAATGGCAGCGAGCCGGGATCCTCCTCCAACTGGCGGATTTCATACGCGGCGGTATCCGAATCTTCCCGCACGGTGATCT
>JBGQDD010000080.1:0-10271 GCA_041495665.1 Candidatus Acidiferrum sp. | reverse complement strand
GCGACTGTTCGCCGTCACGGAGCGTGGTGTCAAAGATGCGTACGACGTCCATAGAGTCCCCCATGCTCTAGTAACGCACGGCAGGCACCCTGCGGTCCAATTTATCTTTATTCTACTTTTGATAATTTTGTCTTATACTGGCAAAGGGGGAGGGTTCCTTGGACCTCGGTGAATTGCAGGTATTTCTGATGGTGGCGAAGGAGGGCAGCTTCTCCCGCGCCGGGGAGCGCCTTTACCGCACCCAGCCCGCCATCAGCCTGGCCATTCGTAAGCTGGAGGACTCGCTGGGCCAGCCTCTCTTCGTCCGTGGCGCCCGGCCCGTCCGCCTCACTGATGCGGGAACGCTGCTGAAGGATTACGCGGAGCGCCTGATTAACCTCCGGGATGAAGTGAAAAAAGGACTCTCGGAATTGGAGGGATTGAAGCGCGGCGAACTCTCCCTGGGAGTGAACGAAAGCTCCATCCATGCTCTCCTTCCCGCCTTGGCCAAATTCCGGGAAATGCATCCCGGCGTCCAGGTGCGCGTGCACCGCATGTTTTCCCGGGACATCCCTCATGAAGTCCTGAACTACCGCCTGGATCTCGGCGCAATCTCTTTTGTGCCCCGCGATGCCCAGCTGCAGGCCACGGAAATCCTGAAAGATGAGCTGACGCTGGTCGTGCCGCCGAAGCATATCCTCGCGAAGAAGCGTGAAGTCGATGTCGCCGAACTCGGAGAAGAAATCTTCATCGCGCACAGCGTCGAATCACCCTTTCGCCGCCGCGTCATTGAGCTGTTCGCGAGAAACCGCACCGCGCTCAATATGCCCATCGAAATGCCCACCATCGAAAGCATCAAGCGCTTCGTGCAAATGGGTATGGGCGTGGCCATCGTGCCGCGCATGTGCGTGCAATGGGAAATCGAACACGGCTGGATGAAAGAAGTAAAAGTGCGGCAATTGAACATGCCGCGCCACGTCTATCTTGTTTCGCGGCGCGGCGCGCGCCTCCCGCATGCCGCCAGCGAGCTCATGCGCATCCTTCGCGAAGAGTGAAGCCTTGCCGCACCTATGTTTTCCGGGAAAGTTTCTTCCATGTCAGATATGCTTCGGTATGCACGTTCTTGAAATTCTGAAAATGGGTGTGCCTGTTTGACGAGCGGACTCGCCATTCTGACGATCGGATTTTTCCTAGGGATGCGGCACGCCACCGACCCGGACCACGTGATCGCCGTGTCGACGCTCGTCAGCCGCGAGCGCTCGATTGCCAAGGCGGGCCTCATCGGCATCCTCTGGGGCTGCGGGCACACGCTGACCATCGTCGCCGTCGGGGCAGCCATTATTTTATTTGGCTTGGCAATTCCTGTGCGCGCCGGCCTGACCATGGAATTTTCCGTGGGTCTGATGCTGATTCTGCTCGGCGTGCTCAACCTCACCGGCGCAATGAAATGGATCAGCGAAAAATTCTCCCCTGCCCACCCGCGCGTGACCGGAGAACATGCCCACCTTCACGAGCACGACTCCCACGTGCATTTTCACTGGCACTCTCACGCCCCGGCCGCGGAACATCACGGCAATAGCCTTACTGCGCCGAGTTGGCTGCGCGGGCCTTTTGAGCGGCTGGGGCTTTTTCACGCTCTGCGCCCTCTGTTCGTGGGCATCGTACACGGCTTGGCAGGTTCCGCCGCCGTGGCTCTGCTGGTGCTGAGCACGATTCACAATCCGAAATGGGCGGTTCTCTATCTTCTGATTTTCGGCACCGGCACCGTCGCCGGAATGATGCTGATCACTGCGGCACTCGCCCTGCCGTTTTCCTTTGCCGGCTCCAGATTCGCGTGGCTCAATCGTGGCTTCGTGATTGGATCAGGTCTTCTCAGTTTGGGCTTCGGGTTCTTTGTCTGTTACCAGATAGGTTTCGCCGGCGGCCTCTTCACCAATCACCCCCATTGGACGCCGAGCTGATTTTCCGCGCGGCCTATGCTCGCTGCGCGAGTGCTTCCGCCACCGAAGCGTGGATGGGCAGGAGCTTGGTCAGCCCCGCTACCTGGATCACCGCGCCGCTCTGTTTCGTTAGTCCCGTCAGCGCGAAGGTTTGCCCCTGATTTCTCCGGTGAACAAAGAGCTGCACCAGCGCCCCCACGCCTGCGGAGTCGAGAAACGATACGCCGCCCAAGTCAAGAATGAGATGTGCCGCGGGCTCCGGCCGCAAGGTTTGGATGAAATTGTGTACGGTCTCGAGGCTCAGTTTGCCGTTGAGCCGCATCACAACCTGACTGCCGTTGGACCCAGCCTGCTTTTCCAAGCCTAAGTGAGTTGGTTTCATGTGAGGGGGAGCGTAGCTCAAAACGTGCCCGCTAAACATTGCAATTCTTTAACAATTCATCCCGAGCCGTACACGCTTCTCCGGCCGCTTTCACTCTTCCGGATGAACTACTCGCTATTGCTAACTGTTTAGCTAATTCGTATTGACGGTCGCGCTCTTTGGCGTTAACGTCAAATCGTTATCGTTTCCCTCTCGGAACCTGGAAAGCGCCGCACGACTGACGGCCAAGGAAGACTCATGGCCACACCAAAGCTATTTTCTCGCCCCTCGCTCACCATATCGCGGGACGAAATTCACCTCTGTTCGAGAGCTTTGCAGCTTCTCTTCGTGCTGAGCATCTTGCTGGGAATCGTTTCCGCGGCCGATGCGCAGACACCTACTCAGCAATACGTCTACAGTTCTGGCGCGGTAAACCCTAACCCCTCTGTCGTGTCCGGATTCACCAAAGCTAGCCAAACCGGCGCACTCAGCCTTATCCCTGGGTCGCCCTTCAGCGAACAGCTTGAGGGCGGCCTCGTAGCGATCGATGGCCAGGGCAAGTTTCTCTTCGTCTTGAATCCCAAGAGCAATGACATTTCCATGTTGCAGATCGATCAAGCCTCCGGCGCTCTCACCGAAGTCCCCGCATCCCCCTTCCAGGTTCCGAAGACGATCAATCCCAACCTCGCTCCTTCGCAGCCCATTTCTATCGCCACGGAAAAGTCAGGCAGATTTCTCTTCGTCGGCTACCTCCTCGGCGATATTCAAGGACTCAGCTCAGTGGTTTCCCTGGCGATTGACACTTCAGGTCCCAATCCCGTCCTCGTCACGCAACAGAGCACACCCATTTCTAGTGGCGGCACACCCTTGCAGTTGCTCACCGATCCCAAAGGTCTTCGCCTCTATGTCGGATTGAATCACGGTCAAAACGGACTACAAGTGGGTGGTGCAGAGGTTTATTCCATTGATTCCTCAACCGGCGCATTGGGCTACTTAGGCGTAGCCGATACTCCTACTGGAGATGGAAAATCCGTTGCGATGGATGCCCAAGGGCGGTTTTTCTTCGCTGGCTGGGGTCTAAACATTGGCGCCATTGATAGCAACATTCTCTCACCCGTGGATGGCACTGCGCCGAACCCTTCGTCATCCATTCAGCTAGGTATTGGCATATTTCCTGATGCTATGCTTACCGAAAACTCCGGCAAGTTCCTCTACGTGGCGCAGACTGGCGGCGCAGTTGTCTATTCCATTGATCAGATCACCGGCAAGTTGACGCAGATACTGGGCCCGTTCCTGAACATTTCTCTAGCCCGCGCCGTGGCAGATCCCGAGGGGCCGTATATCTACTCTGTCCTCAGCGGCGCTGTCGCCGCATATCAAGTCGACCAGCAATCAGGAAATCTCACCGAGATCGCGGGATCGCCCTTCAACACCGGAATAAGTGGAGTTGTCAGCGCGCAGGGAATCGCCATTTCCGGTACTCCCATTCAAGCGGTCAAGGGCCCCGCCGCCACTATTTTTCCTACCGCAGGGGATTTCGGCAGCGCAACCGTCGGCAGCGGCAGCGGAACCCGCGTGTTTTCACTCGTCAACACCGGCGATCAAGACCTCTCCATCAATTCCATCTCCATCGTTGGGACAGACGCTTCAAGTTTTCCGCAGTCTCATACTTGCTTGAACATCCTGGCCGCCAATGCGAACTGTTCCATTAGTATCCACTTCATGCCTGCCAGCGTTGGCGCGTTTTCGGCAACTCTCCAGGTCGCGGACAACGCTCCCGGAAGCCCACAAACTCTGGCCCTGAGCGGCATGGGCATCGCCCCGGCCCCTGCGATCACCTTCTCCCCTGCCGTTCTTTCGTTCCCAACGATCACTCAGGGAACATCCGGCGCTGCGCAAACGCTGACGCTCATCAACTCGGGAAGTGCGCCATTCCATGTTTCTTCCGTATCCCTCGCTGGCCCCAACCCTTCCGATTTCAGCTTCACCAACAATTGCGCTGCACCCGTAGCTCCCACATCGAACTGTACGATTTTGCTCGTCTTCAACCCCATTGGTCCTGGCCAACGTGTGGCAGATTTGATGATCGCAGACGATGTGGCAGGTCCGCGGCAAACTATTTCCCTTAGCGCCACCGCCAATCCCGCATTCTCGGGTGGCGCCGCTCCTGGCGGTTCGACCAGCGCCTCCGTCACCGCCGGACAAACCGCGCAATATCAAATGCAATTGACGCCTGGACCCGGCTACAACGGCACCGTGTCGCTCGCCTGCAGCGGCGCGCCACTCGGCGCGACGTGCCAAGTCCCTGCAAGTGTGTCGATTGCGAATGGCCTCCCGGCGCCGTTCACGGTAACCGTGTCCACCAGAGGCGGTGCCATGATGCCGCCCTCGATTCCTGGGCGGTTCGTTCCTCCGGCGGGAATTCGCGTGCTCCTGCTTCTGGCGCTCGCATGGATTCTGGTGAAAGCTGGCAAGAATCGCTGGATGTTCGAGGGCGCACTCCGCCCCAGGCGTTTGGCAGGGAGCGGTGCTCTCGCCGCGGTTTTCCTTTGTTCGGTGATTTTTGCGGCGGGCTGTGGCAGCAGCAGCGCTACCACCACGCCGCCGCCCATCGTCACGCCACCGGGAAGTTCGACGATCACCATTGCGCTAACGGCGATGTCTTCCTCGGGGCAGCCGCTGCAACTGCAGCCCATTCACCTCACGCTTACCGTGAAGTAGTCTCAGGAAAACAGGCTTCAGCCTGTGCCAGCGTTTACTTCATCTGCGAATGATCCGCTGGGGCCTCGTGCTGCTCACTTCGCGACGGAAATCCGGTATACCACGCCCGCTCCATCATCCGAAACCAGCAGCGACCCATCCGGCGCAACCGCCACCCCCGCCGGCCGTCCATTGACGCCCGACTTGCTCGGATCCGGCACCAGACCGGTCATGAACGGAACAGGGTCAGCCGATGGCTTGCCATCCTTGAAGGCCACAAACGCAAGCTGGTATCCCGCGCGCGTCGCCCGGTTCCACGATCCGTGTTCGGCTACGAACGCACCGCCGCGGTAACTCTCCGGAAATTGCGTCCCGGTATAAAACGCAAATTGGATGGGTGCCACATGAGCGCCGAGCAATACATCGGGAATGATAGCCCGCGCAACGAGTTCCGGATGTTCCTGCTTCACCCGCGTATCGACATTGTCGCCGATGTAGCTGTACGGCCAGCCGTAGAATCCACCGTCCTTCAACGACGTAAAGTAATCGGGAGGCAGGTCATCCCCCAGCTCGTCGCGCTCATTGACGCTCGTCCACACCTCTCCGGTGACCGGCTCCAGCGCCAGCCCCACCGGATTCCGCAATCCCGATGCGTACACCCGCGCGTTCTTGCCATCAGGATCGCAGATGGTCACTGCCGCGCGGCGCGCATCCTCTCCCGTGCCGATATTCGAACCGGAGCCAACAGCAACGAAGAGGTGCTTCCCGTCCGCGGAAAAGGCCAGCGCTCGCGTGTCATGCCCGCCCCTGGGCAAGTCCAGCAGATGCTCCGCTTCACCGAGCCGCTTCGACGTCTTCGGATCGTAGCGAAAACGCACCAGTTCGCTCGTATTCCCGATGTAGACGTAGGCTTCGCGAAAGGCGATTCCAAACGGCCGCCTGACGCCGCTCGCAAAAACTTCCCGTTCCTGCGCCCCGCCGGTATGTTGTGGGTCGCGCAGCACCACGATTTCGCCCGCGCCGGAATCGGCCAGAAAAATATCTCCGTTCGGCGCCACCGACAGCCAGCGAGGATATTTGAAATTCGTGGCGAATACATTCACGCGAAATCCCGCCGGCACCGTGGGCAGAAAACCCGCCGGAGGTTTTGTCCGGCCGGGTCCGTTGCCCGCTGAATTCGTCGCGAAAGGCGCCGGCAGCTTGGGCTTCTGGCCGTGCGTGACTTGCGCCATTACCAAGGAAGGCAGAAAAAATGGAAAAGCTAAAGCAAGAATGTTTCGTGAGCGCATGGCGGCAGCCTTTCAGAAAGCACGATGATCGTTTCGCCCTCTATGATGCCTCAAGCGGACGCTCGGTTCCATTTGCCGCCGCGTCCCCCTAGAGTCGCCGACGAACCAGCCGGGAATTGCCGAATGACGGCGAATCTTCCCTCATCCAACACGCTTCGATCTGCATCCAATCCAGCATGGGAAGAGTAAACTGAGACAGGTATTTTGGGAGAAGAATCATGCAGAGCCCTTATATCGGTCGCGGCATCGCATTATTCGTGATTGTTGGCCTGCTCGCATGGACCGCTCTCCGTGCTCTGGGCTCGCGGCCTCCCGAAACCCCGAAAATTCCATTCCCTGCGCCGGCCGTCGATGCACCATTGGCCACTGCCAAGAGCCAGCAAACGGCGGTTTTTGCCGGCGGCTGCTTTTGGGGCGTCCAGGCCGTTTTCGAACATCTCAAGGGAGTTTCTTCCACGACCTCCGGCTATGCGGGCGGCTACGTCAAGTCACCATCCTACGAAAGCGTGAGTATGGGCGTCACCGGCCACGCCGAAACCGTCAGCATCACCTACGATCCGTCACAACTCACCTACGGCCAGCTCTTGATGGTTTTTTTCTCCGTCGCGCACGACCCCACGCAATCGAACCGCCAGGGCCCGGACACCGGCTCCCAATACCGCTCCGCGATCTTCTACACCAGTGCGGAGCAGAAGCGCATCGCGCAGGCCTACATCGCGCAGCTCGATGCCGCAAAGGTCTACTCCCGGTCCATCGTCACGAAAGTCGAGCCCTTCGAGGCCTTCTACCCCGCCGAGAGCTATCACCAGGACTATCTCAAGAACAATCCCGATAATCCCTACATCGTCTACAACGACCTGCCCAAATTGGAAAATCTGAAAAAGGAATTCCCCAGCCTCTGTCGCCCTTAGTCCGCAAGAAACTCAGTTCGGAATTTCGCGCGATCCCACTTTTCGCGCCTCCAGGAATTCTTCACTACTTCGATGACTCCGCGCGCGCACCAGTCACGAGTCACCGGCCCGCCCCGACCTTGTCGGGGTCACTCCGTCCACGCTTGGCGCGGATTCTAAATTCACGCCAAGGCTATCTATTTGAGGACAAGTTGTTACCTCCGCTGCGGCGTTGCGCTAGATTGAAATGGGGCGTTCTTCTGAGAAAGTCCTAATCCTGAAGCACCATTCGCCGTGAGGAGAACCATTATGAGATCTCTCGTTTGTGCCGCGCTGTTTTTGTCGGCAGCCGTTCTGGTTTTTGCGGAGGAGAGCCGTGCGCAGGCCGCCGCAAAGCCCGTCACCGTGGACATCAAGAATGTGCAAGGCCAGAGCGTTGGCACTGCGACTCTGACGCCCGCGGCCAAGGGCGTCAAAATCACCATCGATATTAAAAATCTCCCGCCGGGTGAACATTCCATTCACATTCACCAGGTCGCCAAATGCGAGCCTCCCGACTTCAAATCCGCTGGTCCACATTTTGGCGGTGGGGGCCATGTGCATGAAGGTATGCCCGCGGGCGATATCCCGGACTTTGCGCTGATCGTGGCTGCGGATGGCACGGCCCACGCCGGCACCCTCGCGCCGAATGTGACTCTCGGCACGGACGCTAACTCCGTATTCAGCAATGGTGGAACCGCGATTGTCATTCACGCCGTCGCTGGCGGCACCGGCGCCGGTGCTCCGCAGCGCATCGCCTGCGGCGTCATCACCAAGCCGGAATAAATCCGGCCTGCGACAGTTCTCAAATCTATTTCTTGTCCGGGCGCTCGGTCACGGGTTTGCCGGCGGCGCCCGGAAGCGGTGTCTTCGTTCCACCAGCCGCTTCTCCATCGAATAACGCGTTCAGGCTCGGATACCCGTAGATGGTTGGGGCATGATTCTGCATGAGCCCTCCGGTATCCGCCGTCGGGCCGTAATTGCTGTGCAAATCCCGCGCCAGCATCCGCAGCATCGCCATCTGTTGGCCCCGATGATGCGCGGTGTGAGCGATCCTCCGCACCATCACCCATGCCCGGGATCGCTGCACGTCAAAGAATTTCGTTTCGGACTCCCACCAAACATCATCTTTCGCCCGCAGCGCCGCGAGCCGCTTTCCGCTGTCCTCCGCGTACCGCTTCATGAATTCCAATCGAGTCTCCGCCGCCGGCAATGGCGGCGCGTTGACGTCAATCCCCAGCATGCCGATGAACCATAGATTCTCGCTCACGCATTGATGCACCATCTGTTCGCGCACGCTGCGCCCTCGCGGGTCTCCCGCACGCGGACGCACCGGAAGATCCTCGTCGCGGAATTCACTCCACACGCTCACCACTTTCATCCGCTCGGTCTCGTAGGTTTCCGCAAGAAATTCGTATTTCATGAGAGGCCCCCTTGCGTCAAACTCTCCGGCATCATTGCTTCGCATCTCTACCCTCGTCAATCCGAGAAACATTCAGTTGTCTGTCCCGCCTCTCCTGCCTCTCTCGACCTCGCTGCACGCCTTGCCGGTTGACTCGCGCCGCCCAGCCCCTCGGCGTCCGCCGCCGTCAACACCTCTTGAAAAGGCAAACACCCGACCATGGCCGGTTGCCTGCGGGTCCTTTTTGCTCCGGCAATCGGCCCAGCAATCGCAGAAAGAACGGAGGCCGCTTGAATCGCGTCGCGGTTTTCAGCAATCCCTTCACGTCCACCGGTTCCCACCCATGCGGCGAGAAAAAAGCCGGCCCTTCCGCCGGAGCGAACTTAAAGGGCGCGCCAACTTCGCTAAGTCGTTTTCCGGTCGTGCGCTGCATCAACCGCAGAAGCCCCGGCGATGCGAGATCCATAATCCAGTGCTGGAAATGCGAACTTGCGGCGAGGTCCTTCGCCAGCGCAGCCACTTCTTCGGCGCTCAAATAAATCAACAACCCCTCGGTAATTACCAGGATCTTGTTGGCGCGGCGATGGAGGTCCGCAAAGAGCGCTCGACGGGCATGGCCGTCGGAAAGGTCCAGACGAATTCGTTGCAAAGCGCAACTCGGTTTTTCCTTCGCGAGCATTTCTTCTTTGTACGTGAGGATTTCCGGCAGATCGACTTCGATCCACTGCAACGAAGCGGGCAGAGCCATGCGGTACGGCCGCGCGTCCAGGCCTGCGGCAAGATTCACCACCATGTCCGTGCCTTGCTCGATCTCCTGCCTGATGAACTGATCGAAAAGATAGGTCCTCGCCACCCACGCCCACGCGTGACTGTTTCCCTCCGGCAGTGTGTTGGCGATGTCCACGCCCATCTTCCCCGCAAGGCGCTCGGCATAGGGATCGCGGAAGATCGCGTCAGCTCGTTCGGTCTCGCGCGCACGAAAGACCGCCGCCCATCGCGCCGTATCCGAAATGTTTCGAACGACGGCTTGCGTGCCTTTTGTTTGAGCCTCAGCCATAGCCCTGGTCCTTTTGGCAGGTATCACTGGTATGTCCCCACCCTCAAGATGATTTGTAGTTTGGCAAGAATCTGGTTGTTCGATGGTGGAAAATTGAATGCTCAGCCGCGCCGCTCGCTGCACTCACAACGGCCAAAGCCAAGCGGCACCGCGTACTCCGCTGGCATCTCCATGCTTCGCCGGAAGAATCGGCGTGTCCGCTTCCTTGCCGAAAACGTACTCCTTCAGACGGGCGGGAACATTTTGGTAAAGCCGTGGAATTTGCGAAGCGCCACCGCCCATTACAATCACATCCGGATCCAGAAGATTGATAACTTGCGCCAGACCGCGCGTGAGCCGGTCCTCGAACCGATCTAGGGCGGCAAGCGCGGCCGCTTCACCTGCGCTGCTTCGCACGATGATCTCGGGACCTTTCAGAGCGACGCTCGTCGCGCGCTTGTAATCCGCTTCCAGGCCTGTTCCGGAAATCCAGGTTTCGAGGCAGCCGTTTCTCCCGCAGTAGCACGCGGGACCCGGAAATTCCTCGGGCCGCGTCCACGGCAATGTATTGTGCCCCCATTCGCCGGCGACTCCGTTCGCACCGCTGTGCACGCGGCCAGCGACCGCAATTCCTC
>JBGQDD010000079.1:0-10278 GCA_041495665.1 Candidatus Acidiferrum sp. | reverse complement strand
CTTTCCCTTACGGCAAATACCAGCTTCCGCGACCTATCTATATACACTTCAACGCTCACCCATGACTAGCCTGGATTTCTCATAACCGCGCGGCGGTATTCTCGGAGAAGCAGGCAGGACGTGACGGAACGAGGTCCGATCCGGCGGGCAAGAATGACGGAGTGTGTGGTTCAGGCTGAGGATGAAAGAAAAGCGGCGGCAGGCCGCCGCACTTCAGAGTGGCCGCGCCGGGGGGCGCGCCGCACCGGGCAGCCGCGGGCGGGGCGGATTCTGGTGAGAAATGCGGGCTAGGATTGCGCCTGCTGCTCCAGATTAGACTTGGAGGATGTCGCCGTCGTGGGCGACGAGTTCGTAGAGGACGGGGTTGACGAAGAAGCCGAGCAAGAGGCGAGAGAGAAGTCCGGCGACGACCACGATGGCGAAGGGCTTCTGGGTGTCGCTGCCGACGCCGGTGGACATGGCGGCGGGGAGAAGACCAAGGCAGGCGACGAGCGCGGTCATCATGATGGGGCGGAGGCGGAGGAGCGAGGCTTCGCGCGTGGCTTCGTGGATGGATTTGCCCTCGAGGCAAAGCTTATTGATGTAGCTGACGAGGATGACCGCCGTTTGGACCGAGACGCCCAGCAAGGCGAGAAGGCCGAGGATGCTGGAAACGCTGAACGGCGTGTGCGTGAGCTTTAAGGCGATGAGCGCGCCGACAGGCTGAGTCATGACCGCGCCGATAGCGATAGTGACGGGGAATTTGAAGTTGCCGTAGAGCGCGAAGAGAATGAGAAAAATAAGCAAAACGGCGAGCGGGGCGATGAAGATGAATTGCGACTTGGCTTCCAGAAGCTCGCTGTACTCGCCGCCCCAATCGAGCGAGTAGCCCTCCGGAAGGACGACGGACTTACGCACAGCTTGCTGGCCGGCCTCCACGATGCTCTGAAGGTCACGGCCCTCGACGGAAAATTGAATGCCGATGTAGCGAGAATTGTTCTCGCGATAGATGAAGGAAGCTCCGGTGCTTTCCTTGATGGTGGCGAGCTCGGAGAGAGGAATCTGCTGGCCGGCGGGTGCAGGCACGAGAAGATCGCCGATCTGGCGGGCGCTGGAGCGGTATTGCGGCTCCATGCGCACGACGAGATCGAAAAGTTTTTCGCCCTGGATAACCTGGGTGGCGGACTGGCCGCCGATGGCCGCCTGGACGACGGCTTCGACGTCGGCGACGTTGATGCCGTAGCGCGCGATTTTCTTGCGGTCGGCGTCGATGATCAGGCTGGGCTGGCCGAGCTCGCGGACGACGGTGAGTTCCTTGAAACCGGGCGTCTTGTCCAGCGCGTTGCGGATTTCGACGGCTTTTTTCTCGAGGACGTCGAGATCGGGGCCGTAGATTTTGACGGCAAGAGCGGATTTGAGTCCGGTGAGCGCTTCGTCGACGGCGTCTTTGGCGGGTTGCGTGTAATTGAAGATCACGCCGGGATAAGCGCCGAGTTTTTTCTCAAGATCCTTGGTCAGCTCCTCCTTCGAATGAATGGAGCCAGATTTCCAGGACTGGTCGCCGTACGGTTTCAATCCAACGTAAAACTCGCAATTAAAGAAACCGGTTGGATCGGTGCCGTCATCGGGACGGCCGAGTTCGGAGCCGACGACGGTGACCTGCGGGTATTGATTAAGGATATTGCGAATCTGGGGCGCGAATTTGGCGGCGTCTTCGAGCGAGATGGTGTAGGGCATGGTGGCGCGGACCCACAGCGCGCCTTCATCGAGATGCGGAAGGAACTCTCCGCCGATGAGAGGGATGAGGAGAAGGCTGGCGGCAAAGATCGCGGCGCTGGTGAAGAGCGTGAACTTGGGATGGGCGAGGCACCAATCGAGGCACTTGGCGTAAAAGTCGCGGATCCAGTCGAAGATGCGGTTGTGCTTTTCCTCGACGCCGTTCTTGAAGGCGTACCAGGCCATTACGGGGACAACGGTTAGCGTAAGGATAAGAGCGCCGACGAGCGCGAAGGCCATGGTGTCCGCCATGGGATGGAAGAGTTTTCCGGCGGGGCCGGTGAGCGCGTAGATCGGGAGATATCCGGCAATGATGACGGCGACGGAATAGAAAATGGGGCGGTCGACATCGCGGGCGGCGGCGAGGATGACTTCGCTGAGCTTGTACTCCTGACCGTGGCGCTCACTGAGCTCGCGGTAAATGTTTTCGACCATGACGATGGTGCCGTCAATGATGATGCCGAAGTCGATGGCGCCGATGGAGAGGAGGTTGGCAGCTTCGCCGGTGGCGTTCAGGAAGATGAAGGCAAAGAGCAGCGCGAGGGGAACGGTCAGCGCGGTGATGACGGCGGCGCGGACCCTGGCAAGGAAGAAAAACAGAAACTAGCGAGTCACGATCCTGCCTTCGATCTAGAAACTACGCTTCCCGAGAGGAGGGCGTGGCCGGTTCGAGCTCGCGCTGAGCGGAGACACCGCCTTTCAATTCGCGGGCGGAGCGGCCGTGGTGCAGGACGAGATGCAATAGAAACATTACGATGAGGACGCCGCCAAACGTGACGACGATGGTGGCGCCGGTGGGGGTATCAAGCTTCACGCTTAGATAAACTCCCAGCGCAGAGACCAGTGTTCCCATGGTCCAACCGATGGCGAGGCGGGGACCGATGCGGTCCGCAAAGAGCATGGCGCCGACGCTCGGAACGATGAGATAGCAGAAAACAAGCAGGACGCCGGCGATGGCCACCGAGGACGTAACGACAAAACCGAAAGAGGCGTAGAAAAGAAAATCCCAGAAACGCACGTTAAAGCCGAACTGCTCGGCCTTGTTGTGGTTCATGGAGATCAGCAGGAACTTCTTGCGGAATATGAAGTGAAAGAGGCCGACAGCGCTGTAGAGCAACCCGGTTTTGATCACCTCGGGCCTGGAGACGGCGAGAATATTGCCGACGAGCATGTGCGTGAGATGTTCGGTCTCGCCGGTGGCCTTGCTCATCAGGAGGATGGCCATAGCGGAGGCAACGGCATAAGCGATCCCGATGAAGGCTTCCTGGGGAATATGGCCGCGGCGGGTGCGCGCAAAGGCGAAAATGGCGGCGCCGAGAAAGGTGAAACCGAGGCTGATCCAATAGGAGCCGCCGCCGTGCGGGTCCATCCCGACGATGATGGCAACCGTGGCGCCCAGCGCAGCGATCTGCGCGAGAGCGAGGTCCACGAAAATGACGCCTCGCTCGACAACATGCACGCCAAGATAGGAATGGATGCCGGTCAGAATCAAGCTCGCCAAGAAAGGCAAAATCAGAAACGGAAGAATCTCCATCGAATATTCTCCTAGTGAGTCTCGTCAAAAGCCTTCTTGAGTTTGGCGATGTCGTAGTCGAACAACTTGAAGTAGTCAGTAATCTCTTTTTCGCCGCCGACCGAAGGCATCAGGACGACGACTTGCCCGCCGGTATCGCGCGCGATGGAGTTGGGCGTCTTCAAGTCAAAGTACGGCTCAACCATAATGATCTTCACACCGTCGCGCTTCATTTGCCCGATCAATTCCACCGTGTGCTGAGGGCTCGGGGGAATACCCGGACGCGGCTCGACGTAGCCGACTACGTTGAGGCCAAAATGGTCGGCGAAATTGGGCCAGGAACGGTGATAGGTGACGACCTTACGGCCGGCGTAGGGCTTCATCTGCGCCTGCCATTGCTGCTCGGACTGCTTGAGGCGCTGCTCGAAGGCATCGTAGCGCTGCGCAAAATAGGCGGCATCGTTGGGGCGCATCTCGCTGAGCTTGTTCTGGATGCCCTTGGCGATGCGCAAGCCGTTATCCGGATCTAACCAGTAGTGAGGGTTTCCCAGGGGGTGAACGTCGCCTTCCGCGCGGGTCACTTGGCCGGTAGGGAGTTCCAGGATTCTTGCAAACCGGGAGGCGTCGAAATAGCCCGGCGCGCCAACCTGAATCCTCGGATTGCTGGACTGGGTGATGAGCGGCGGCAGCCAGCCGATCTCGAGTTCGAGACCGACGACGATGAGCAGCTCGGCCTTGGAGAGCTTCAGAAGAAAGCTCGGCTTGGGATCGACATAGTGCGGATCCTGATAGCCGCGAGCGATGGATTCGACATCCACTTTGTCGCCGCCAATTTCCTGCGCGAGGGACGCCAGGTCGGTGGTGGCAGCCATGATGCGAATCTTGCTGTCCGCACGCCCAGTGCCTGGACAGAGCAGGGCGAACACGAGCGCCAAGGACGAGGCGATCGCGATGAAACGGGTCATTGCAAATATGCGTGGCGTCAATAAGCGTGGCATCGAAATCTCCTGGAACGGCTCAGAACGGATGAGCGCCGTGCGCGCCCATGACAAATAGAAATTGGAAAAGAAATTCATTGGCATTCGAGAAATCGGATGGACTGGTCGCCAGATGGCCGAAGCGGTACTGCCCACGGATCTGGCTAAATTCACTCGGCCAATACGTCAGGATACCGGAAAAGCCGGAATCCGTCAGATGAGCATCGGTGGCGTGGCCGCTGCGGTCGAAGCGCCCGCCGACGGTCCAGCGGCGATTGACGCGGTATTCCGCGGAGGAGTACATGCCAAAAGCGTGCTGTGTCTGGAAGAGCGTTGGCACGGCGGGAGAAAACTGGTCGCGCGCGCTCCAGACCAGCTCGGTACGAAACATGAAGGAATTGTAGATAGCGCGGCGGAGCGGCTTCCAGCGGAACGTCGCGTCTCCGCTGTACAGATTGGTCAGGAAGTTCGAGCCGAGATTGTTGTGGCCGCGCGCGTAGGAGAGGCCGAGATCGAGGTTGGTGGATTCGCTCAGGTCGCGATAGGCGCGCAGGTGGCCGACAACGCTGACGTCCTGGCGGCGGCTGGCCTGGAATAGGTCGTCCGAATCGCCACGGAGGACCTGAGCGGTGCCTTCGAGAAACCAGTTCTTAGGCGCGGGAAGAAAACGCGAGAGCGAGAAGCCCGCGTCGTCGATGCCGTCCTCGCCGCCGACTAAATTGTTGGTGACGAGCGGCCGGTCAATGAACGGCAGGGCGTGATTGTGAATGGTGTTGACCTTCCCAAAGTCGGCGCGTTTCTTACCGACCTTGAGCAACAGGCCCGCGGGGAGGGACGTGAAGGTGACGTAAGCCTCTTCCACGTTTACGCCCGTCTCGCCGAAGGAGATGAAGGCATCGGCGCGCGCGTAAGGATCGATGATGGCCTGAATACCGACTTCGGATTCATGCATCTCGAGCGAAGGCGACGGAGAAACGTTGTTGCGCCCAGCCGTGCCAATGAAATCGCCGATCAGACTGATATCCGGATTGAGGAGTTTTGCGTTGCCCGATGCACCTCCGAAAGTCTGCGTTTGCGTGGTCTGCGGGGGCGCAGGGGCAGGAGAGGAGGACAGCATGCCCGGCTCGGGGTGCGAGGAGGCTAGCAGAAGTTGCGGGCCGGAAGATTGCTCCGGTGATTTCGTTTCGCGAAGCTCCTTGAGCTCGCCGCGCAGGAGTGCTACTTCTCCAGCGAGCGTGCGGACTTGTTCTTCGAGGGCCTTCATGCGGGCGTCCTCCGCGTTTGCGGTGGGAACCTCGCGTTTGACTGGCACAGAAGGCACGTCCTGCGCAAGCGCAAGTGAGGAGAAAAGCAGCAAGGCGGATAGAGCAGCAAATCGTTTCATGAGATTACTCCTAGAATTCTATCGAATTGAGCCCTTGTAGTAGCGAACGTGGAGCCTGCTATAGGAGAAAGGCAGAAAACTACAGGGCGGGAGGGGCGCGCGGAGAGATGGCGCGCGGAAGTGCTGAGGACACCGAAACGAGCAATGGAGCGACTTCGAGCGGGTTCATGACCGGCACAGTGGCAATGCTGGGCGACTGCGCGGCGACTACCGAACCCGCTGTGGAACAGAACGGGCAAATGTGGGAGGCGGACGGCGTGGCTGTAAGGTCGGCGCAATAGTGAAACTGCGCCCCAAGGAAGATAACCCCGAGGAGCAACGCCAAAATGCGGATGCGCTGCGTGTTGGCCTGCATGTACTTAGTAAGACGAAGCTTAGGCCGGAATGGTTGCGGGGTCAAGAAAACCATTTACTTCCTGGTGTGCCTGTTAGCAACCAATCGGGATTTTCACCCGTCTAAAGTGCTAAGGTAAAGTGTAGATCGATGTATCTGCAAGAAGCCATTTTCGGACGAACGATTGTGTGCCGGGCGCTGGCGCTGCTGGCTTGCGCCGCGATGCTCTTTCTTGCTGCAGGTGGCTCTCTCTTCCACCAACATCAGAATGGGCCCGACGCCGCGTGCCATGTCTGCCAGGTGCTGCACATGCCCGCGCTGGCGGCTGCCCGGCTTGGTCTCGTCAGCACGCCGCAGATCGTTACCTGGTATTCTTCGCTGCCGCAGCACGCAACGCCAAGCGATTCCTTCTCTCTGCATCGCGCCGGGCGCGCACCTCCCACCGCCTAGTTCCTCACCCCTGACTTGAAGTGCATTCCCGCGCGCTGGCTTATTTGAAGACCAGCGTCACCGCCATTTTTTCGGCGGCCTCTTTCCACACTAACCACATAGAGCCCTCGAAAGGGATGGAGGAAAAATGTTTAAGCACTTGAGCATCTGCGCGATTCTTATTTTGGGATTTGTTCTGCTTTTGACATCTGGGCCGGCGGAGGCGCAGCTAGGGAATTCCGGTTCTATTGAAGGCGTAGTGAAAGATCCGACCGGCGGAGTCATTGCCGGCGCGATGGTTGAAATCTCTTATCCCGTCAGCGGATTTCACCGGGAGACAACCACGGGAAACGACGGTGACTTTCGCTTCACGAACGTGCCGTTCAATCCCTACCACCTCGCGGTAACGGCGCCGGGCTTCGCATCGTACTCTCAGGATGTTGACGTTCGTTCCACTGTTCCTACCAGCGTGCAGATTAGCTTGAAGCTGGGCACCGCCGCGACCAGTATCACCGTCGAGGCCAACGGCGCCGACCTCGTCGAAACCGAATCGACCTTTCATACCGACATAGACAAAGAGATGATCGACAGGCTCCCGCTGGAGAGCGCCTCATCGTCTTTGACCTCGCTCGTGACGCTGGTGTCTCCGGGCGTGGCCGCGGACTCCAACGGCAATATGCACGGGCTGGGCGATCATGCGCAGACTTCGTTTTCCGTTGACGGCCAGAAAATCTCGGACCAGACGAGCAAAGTGTTTTCGAATCAGCTTTCCTCGGACGCAGTTCAGTCGATGGAAGTCATCTCCGGGGCGCCGCCGGCGGAATTCGGGGACAAGACGAGTCTGGTGATCAAAGTAACGACGAAATCAGGGCTGGGCGTGACGAAGCCGACGGGCAGCGTGACGGCTTCCTATGGGACTTTTGGCACCGGCAACGTCGGATTCAATCTCGCCTATGGGGGCGAGAAGTGGGGCAACTTCATCGCTGTGAACAGCTTGAAGAGCGGCCGGTTCCTGGATGGGCCGGAGTTCTCGGTGTTCCACGATAAGGGCAACCAGGAAAACCTCTTCGACCGCGTGGATTACAATCTGTCGCAGGCAGACTCGATCCACCTAAACGCCAGCTACACGCGGTCCTGGTTCCAGACGCCCAATACTTTCGACAATCTCAACGTCCTCGAACCCAACGGAAATAATGTTGGCAATACAGATCAGCGTTCTAAAATTGGAACGTTTAACATCGCGCCGACATGGACGAGGCTCATCAACCGGTCTGCGGTATTTACGCTTGCCGCGTTCGTGCGGCGAGACCAGTACAACTACTATCCCAGCAACAATCCTTTTGCAGATTTTGGTCCGATCAATTCGGAGACTATTTCTCAGGATCGCAAGCTTACCAATGCGGGCGTGCGCTCCGATATCTCCTACGTGAAGGGCATTCACAACGTGAAGGCGGGAGTTACATACGAGCACACCTTCCTTACGGAGAATGACAACCTGGGTATCATCGATCCCAGCGTCCTCCCGTCAACCACGGATGTGAATGGCAATCCCTGCTTTGATACGACTACCAATACAGCGACGGCAGGAACTCCGTGCGCGACTCTCCTTCCGATCGACCTGACTCGCGGAGGGGGCCTCTTCACGTTTAACGGCCACACCGACGTGAAGGAGCTCGCACTCTACGTCCAGGACACGATCACGAAGGGAAGCTGGTCGTTCAACCTGGGTATCCGAGGGGACTTCTATAACGGCCTCTCCAGCACGCGTCAGGCAGAACCACGGTTGGGAATTGCGTACAACATAAAGCCAAGCAGTACGGTGCTGCGGATTTCCTACGCGCGGACGCTGGAAACACCTTTTAACGAGAATCTGGTGGTGGCGACGACGGGTTGCAATGTTCCGGTGCTTGCCGCGCTAATTCCGTGCGTGCCGGCGAGTTCTCCTGCCGGATTTAGAAATGAGTTCCATGCCGGATTGCAGCAAGCATTTGGAAAATATCTGGTGATCGATGGCGAGTACATTTGGAAGTACACGCACAACGCGTACGACTTCAGCGTGCTGGGCAATACGCCCATCACATTTCCGATTGTGTGGCACAACTCCAAGATTCCGGGCTTTGCCATCCGCGCAAGCGTGCCGAATTTCCACGGCTTCACGGCACTGGTGGTGATGTCCAGCGTGGCAGCCCGCTATTTCCCACCGCAAGTCGGCGGACTGGGAGTCACCGTCGGACAGGGCGGATCGGTTTTCCGCATCGACCACGACGAAAAGTTCAACGAGACCACGCACCTGCAGTATCAGCCGTGGAAGCGCGGGCCGTGGGTGGGATTCAACTGGCGATATGACAGCGGCCTCGTCGCTGGCGCGGTTCCCGACTTTGCTACGGCGCTGACGTTCGATGCCGATCAGCAAGCGGCGATCGGGCTGTTCTGCGGGAACACATTCGCGACGCTGACGAGTCCGCTCACGAGCTGCCCGGCGGGCACTGCACATGGAGCGACACGCCTTGCGATTCCGGCGGACGGCACGGAAAACGACGATCACAACCCGCCGCGCATCGCGCCACGCAACTTGTTTGACATTGCGACGGGTGAGGACAACCTCTTCCACGGTGACCATTACAAGTGGAGCCTACGCCTGACGGCCATCAACGTGACGAATAAGGTGGCGCTTTATAACTTTCTCTCGACGTTCAGTGGCACGCACTTCGTCACACCGCGCGCCTTGACGGCGGAGTTGGGCTTCCACTTCTGAAGAGTAGACAGTCGACAGTTCAAAGTTGACAGTAAAACAAAGCCGGGGCGGGCCAAGTTTCTGGTCCGCCTCTCTTTTTGCGCGCAAAAGAAACTTCTGCAAGATTTTTTGCCCACGGCGTTCTAACTCCAAGCGCGACTGCCGATGATAAGCGCGTTGCGCCGTGGAGGTTCCCATGTCTTCTTCAAGTGCGTGGACGTTATCGCTATGCACCAGCATTAGCTTGCTTCTAGGTGTTTCCGCTCTGTTTACTCCGGATTCGCGGCAGGAGGTGAAGCCTGCGACAGCGGCGGCGGCAAGCAAGGCTGCCGACGGGCCGGTCAAGGCGGCTGCACAGCGGATCGATTTGAGCAAGGCGATGAATGTGAATCTGCCGGCGACTGGCCGCGATCTGGAAGCCGTCTCGTTCGGCACTCCGGATGGAAAGACTGGCTGGGTGCTGCGGCTTCCCGGGGGACGGCCCATCGCCACGCCGGCTTATGCGGATGGGATGCTTTTCGTGGGCGGCGGGTACGGGTCGCACGAGTTTTACGCGGTGGATTCGGAGACGGGAAGAATTATCTGGAAGATCGAGACGGGCGACGACGGGCCGACCGCAGCGGTGGTGGCCGACGGAATGGTGGCGTTCAACACCGAGAGCTGCACGCTGGTGGTGGTGGATGAGAGAAGGGGACGCGTCATTTGGCAGGAGTGGCTGGGCGATCCGCTGATGAGCCAGCCGGCGATCGATAAGGGCGTGCTGTTTATGGCGCATCCGGCGGCCACGGGGCGGGCGCAGAAGCCGGTGGAGTTTCATCCGCGGCCAGCGTCGCCGGGCGGCAGCCATCGGCTGCTTGCGGCGGAACTCAGCACGGGCCGGCACATCTGGGAGCAGGAAATTTCGGGTGACGTGATTACTGCGCCGGTGATCTCCGACGGGACGGTCTATTTCACGACGTTTAATGGCACTTCGTATGCCCTGAATGCGGCGGATGGATCCGTGTTGTGGGTGAAGGCGAACGCGGCCACGAGCGCGCCGGTGATTGCCAACGGGCAGCTCTATGAAACGCGCAAGACGCTAGCGGGAAAGGACACGATTGAGGGCCTTGCGCGCGTGGATGCCAAACAGGGAAACACACGCGATAAGGAATT
>JBGQDD010000078.1:0-10351 GCA_041495665.1 Candidatus Acidiferrum sp. | reverse complement strand
TGCGGCAGCAGTTTCTGAATTTCCACGATGTCCAGTATCATTCGCGCTCTCCGTCGCCGCAGACCTCTTCAGCGGCGCCTGGCACTTCCCCGGCAAACTTCTAATTATATGCGAACCCCCACCCTCCGCGATACGCGCTCTTGCTCGGTAGCCGCCGTCTCTTGCCCTGACCGAAGACGGGGGCAGACCACTCTTTTTTTCTTTTTGCCGCGATGAATTTTGCCTGATTGCTCTGATCGCGCGGCATTGATAGCATCTCCGCACCATGCCGGATGTCAACCTCCCCAAGAAGTTCTTGCACCTTCTGAAGCCGTGCCTGCCGCAGATGCTCGCGACGCTGCGCCGGTTTGTGACTGCGGAATCACCCAGCCTGGAGAAAGCCGCCGCCGATCGTTGCTGTGGCGTCATCGCGGAAGAATGGAACAAGCACGGCGCGCGTGTGGAGCGAATCGCGCAGAAGCATCGCGGGGATCTTCTGCGCATCATTCGCACGCCGGACAAACTTCGGCCTACGGGCCAGCTCCTCGTTTTAGGGCACTACGACACGGTCTATTCGACAGGAACACTCGCCAGGATGCCTTTTCGCGTGGAAGGCAGCAAAGCTTGCGGCCCGGGAATCTTCGACATGAAGGCCGGAATCGTTCAAGCGCTTTTCGCGCTGCAAGCGCTTCGGCACGCGGAGATCCCGCTTCGCAAACGCCTCGTATTCCTTTGGACTTCTGACGAGGAGATCGGCAGCGAATCCTCGCGCAGATTCCTCGAAACGGAAGCGCGCCGCAGCGATGCCGTCTTCGTCCTCGAGCCTTCCTTCGGCCGGCGCGGCCTGCTGAAGACGGCGCGCAAAGGAGTCGGTGAAGCCGAATTGATCGTGCATGGCCGCGCCTCGCACGCGGGTCTGGCACCGCAGGAAGGTGTCAATGCTATCCACGAATTGGCGCGGCAACTCGCGCGCATCGAAAAATGGAACGATCTTCGCCGCGGCGTCTCCATTAACGCCGGCATCATCGAAGGCGGCACGCGCACGAACGTAATTCCCGAGCGTGCCCGCGCCGTTCTCGATCTGCGTGCGCTTCGAATTTCCGATATGCGCAGCCTGGAAGATCGCCTGCACGACCTGCGTCCGCTTCAAAGAGGCGCGCGGCTTGAAATCACCGGCGGCTTCGACCGCCCTCCGCTCGAACGCAAAATGAGCGCATCGCTCTTCGCGCGCGCCCAACTACTCGCGAAGCAAATGAATCTTTCCTTGGGCGAATGCACCGTCGGCGGTGGCTCCGACGGAAATTTCACCGCCGCGCTCGGCATCCCCACTCTCGACGGCCTCGGCGCCGTCGGCGACGGCGCTCATTCCTCGCGCGAGCACGTCCTCATCAACACCATGCCCACCCGCGCCGCTCTGTTAGCCGCTCTTCTTGCCACTATCTGACGCTGTGAAACCGCGGAAAACAAACAACGATGCTGAGGGGAGAGGGAGTAAATGCCCGCACGAAGTGGATCAGCGCCCGTAGGTCTTCCGCAGAAACTCCGCCGTGGATTGCATCAGGTCGTTGTAATCGCTGTGCAGCACTTCGCGCAGCGCCGCCTCGGTGGCCATGCCCGCCCCGATGCGATCCAGTATGCGTTCGATATCGCCCATCCCGTCGGCCTGCACGACGTATTCGATATTCGCTAGCGCCCAGGCATACGCATAGCGCGCCGGATCCCCGCCCATTCCCATCCACGAGCCTTCCAGCCGGTCAAGGGGAGCGGAGTGTCCTTCGCTGTGAATCTGTGCCAGCACCGCCGCATTTTCGCCGCTGCGCTGCCCCTCCATCCATTGCGCCAATCCCTCTTGAATCCACGTGGGCGCATGCCCGTGTGTCTTCTGCTGAATAAAGCTGTGCGTCAATTCATGCTTCAGGACTCGCGATAGCTCCTGGTCCACGCCGCTCAATCCCTGCACCGGCACGCGAATGCGTCCGTCATTCAGCGCGCCCACCCATCCGGGAGCCTTGGTTATGTCCGCAAACGCTTCTTGCGTGTACAAGATCACGCCGATGGAATCCGGCGGCGAATAGTTCAGTTCCGATTCGATCGTGGAAAAGTGCATTTCCAGCGTGCGCAAAACATCGCGCGCCAGCGCCGGCGCGGCCGCTCCACTGTAACGCAATGTAAAATGGCTGCTCTCGTTTTCCTTGTAGTTTTCTTCTTCCTTCTTGTCGCGCTGCGCCTTGTCCAGCGCCGCTTGCACATCCGCATCCGGCCGCAAAGCCAGCGCCTTCTTCCATTCCGCGACGGCCTGATCCATCTTGTTCAATCCGTAGTAAGCCCAGCCCGCCAGTTTCGCCACGTCCGGATTGTCGGGAGCCACACGTCTCGCGCGTTCCAGGTAATCGAGCGACTGTTTGTATTCGCTTCGCCGAAGATGGACGTAGGCCACGTTCATCAGCAGTGCCGGCTCCTCGGGTGCGTAGATCAGCGCGGTGCGCTCGTCGGCCAGGGCATGTTCCATATCACCGTGTGATATTTCGAACAATGCCGCCGCGTGATGCCCCATTGCGGCATTGAAGTTGGCTTGTTTCGCTCCCCCACGCGCTTCTCCCTCGAGCTTGGCGATATACGGGCGGTCGATCGCGCCATCGTGTACCGCGGCGCGATCAATCGCATCGCTGGCCCCGCCGCCGATCGGTTGTGCGGACGGCGGAGCGATCGCCAGGTTCGCGGCATCCGCTCCCGGCGAACCGGCCATCGGCACCGCGCCACCCTTCTCAATATGATCGACGATGGATTTCGGCAGGCTCAATTCGCCGGCGGAGGTCAGATACTTTACCTTGTCGCCTTCTTCCACCGCGCTCAGAGCGATGATGCGCCGGCCGTTCTTCAGGACAATCGTATCCGCCGCTGCCCGCCCGCTCATGGAAAGGAGCGCGACGCCCAGCAAGACAGTGCGAATTCGGCTAGCTGCCATCATGCGCGGTATTTTCCCATCTTAATCCGCGATCGCGAGTTCGAGCGGTCCGCCTTGTTCCCTCATGCCGAAAGTGACTACACTTCTTGGATGAGGGTGGGGGCAATCTTTTTCGCGGCGTGGTGTCTCCTGGCGCCGGCGGTCTTTCCAGCCACGGAAAGATCACCGCATGAATTGTATGATGTGATCAACGCGCTGCATATCGATCCCTCCAATATTTATCGCATCGCTCCCACCCATCACATCCAGTTGCGCCGCGGCGATGCCGTTCTCTCTTTCGAGGAGGGGGGGCTCGCCTTTTTCTCCCCGCTCGATGGCCAGATTACGGGCGCCGTCTTTTCCGGGCGCGGTCACGTTCTGGCGGCTCCGCGCGAACCGGTCGAAAAACAGCAGATGGGGCGTTTTCTCGGCGCTCCCGTCCTCGATCAGGAATTCACCAACGCTTATCTTCGCTTCACCGACGATACCGCGGACGAACTTCTTCGCCAATTCCGCGCCGCAAATCTTGCCGCTCAGACGGATGCTTCCGTCGGGACGCAATGGGATTCGGCCGTAACTCAGCTCAATCCCAGCTACACCCTTCGCATTCTCTTGGACCGGCTGTCCCCCAATCCTAAGCCCTGCTTTTACGCCGGGCTTCAAGGCGAGGCTACCGGCCCGTTCGATGTGGTGCTGGACGCACAACGTGACGAGCAATTCTTCCTCGGACAAGTTCACAAAGCCGCCGGTGGAACTTTTTACGATGTCTGGACCTCGCATCGAGTTCCGGACTCTCCCGTTCTTCCCGTGGCTTTTCGAGCCTTGCACTACTCGATTGAGACTACGATTTCCTCGAACAATGCGCTGGAAGCCGCCGCCAGCGTGCGTTTGCGCGCGGAGACCGGAACGGAGCGCGTTCTCGCTTTCCAGCTTTCCCGGGCTCTGACGATCGACAGCGTCGCCGGCGAGCGAGGTGAATCCCTCGCTTTTTTTCAAAATGAGGGCCTGAGCCTCCAGGAGCGCAGCGCGCGCGGCAACGACTACTTGAATGTCGTTCTTCCGCAGACTCCGGCGGGCCATCAGGAATTCACGCTTCATTTTCATTACCGGGGCAACGTCATCCAGGACGCGGGAAACGGAGTGCTGTTCGTCGGCGCGAGAGAAAGCTGGTACCCGCACCTCGGGGATAGCGCGGAATTCTCTTCCTATGAGTTCCTCCTGCGCTGGCCGCGCAAACTTCGCCTGATTGCCACCGGCTCCAAACTCGAAGAGCACGAGGAAGGAGAATTCCGCGTCGGGCACTGGAAGACGGAGAGGCCCATGTCTGTTGCAGGCTTCAATCTCGGCGAATACGCCTCGGCCTCCGTGGCCGCCGGATCTCTTTCCATTGACGTCTACGCTAACCGCCAGCTTGAGGAAGATCTGCGGAAGCGCCTGTCCTTACAGGACGCGGATACCCTCTCTCTCCCTTCCCGGCGATTCCCTTCAGCCTCGACGGGACGCTCGGTCATGCCGCCTGCTCCCACTCCCAGCCCGGCCGATGCCCTCAAGCAACTTGGCAAAGAGATCGATTCCTCTATCCGTTTTTACGAAACATTCAGCGGTCCCTTTCCTTTCCATAAACTCAGCGTCTCGCAGATTCCCGGAACCTTCGGGCAGGGCTGGCCCGGTCTGCTCTACGTTTCCACTTATTCCTTCTTGCCTTCGGAAGCCCAGCGGCGCGCCGGGCTAAGCACCGCCGGCCAGGAGCACTTCACCGAACTCGTTCCCTATCACGAAGTCGCGCATCAATGGTGGGGCAACGTCGTCGCTTGGTCGAGCTACCGCGACCAGTGGATTAATGAAGCCATCTCCAATTATCTCGCCGTGCTCTTCGCCGACACCAAGAAAAACCCGGACCACACCTTGCACGTCTGGCTCACCCGCTACCGCCAGCAGCTTGTTGAGAAATTGCCGGGTGCCACCGAAACAACGGGAGACATCGGCGCGCTCACGCTGGGCACACGCCTCAATTCCTCGAAGTCCCCCAATGCATTCGAAGAGATCATCTACGGCAAAGGCTCCTGGATCATTCACATGTTGCGAGTGATGCTGCGCCAGCCCGGCGCAAGGAATCCCGACGCGCGCTTCACCGCTCTCCTGCAATCGCTGGTGACCAAGTACGCTTACCGTGCCCTCTCCACCGATGACTTGCAGCACGAAGTGGAAGCCGTCATGACGCCCGGCATGGACCTCGAAGGCGGGGGCTCCATGGAATGGTTCTTCGAGGAGTGGGTGCGCGGGACGGGGATTCCGCACTATCGCGTGGAATTCACGGGGCACCACACGGAAAAAGGCTATCAGATTCGCGGCAAACTTTTTCAGACCGGCGTGCCGCGCTCATTCATCGCCAGCGTGCCGCTCTATGCCGGTGGTGCCGGGCACGGCGCGCTCCTCGGCACGGTCGTAGCGGCCGGGCCGGAAACATCGTTTCACTTCGTTGTCCCCAATCTTCCGCGCAAAATCGTCGTCGATCCCCAGATGACGCTACTCTGCACCTCGGAATAATTCAGCCTGCTTTCCATGTGGAGTGCGGCGGTTTACCCCGACTCTTGTCGGGGCGCAGCTGCCGCTTTTCCGTCCTCTCCATGCTTTCACCTTCGAGTCTCAGTCCGAATTCTGCGGCAAATTCCGCGGGTGAGACTTACTTGAATCGCTCCAGCAGCAACTGTTGTTCGAGAAGAGGGCTATCCAGGTTCAGCTCCGCCTTTCCGTCCTCGCCAAAAATGTAAGCGAAACCCAGGGGATCGCCGGGAATTCCGCGGAGCAGGCCGGCTTGAACCATCTCGCTCATGCGCGCCGGGCGTTTACCAAAGCGCTTTGCGTATTCATCGGCCAGCAAATCGAGCTGCCTGCAATCTTCTTTCACTTTGAGCAACTGCAGATGCAGCAGCGCATTCTTCTTGACCGAGGGATCGGGCGTCGATTCGTAAATGTCCTTCCACAAGAACGCCGACGTTTCGAATGATTCCCCTTCCGCTGCAACCTTGGCGGCCATGATTTTCATCCAGAGCTGCGCGTTGGGTCTCTTGCTGCCTTCCAGAAAAGCTTCCGAAGCCTTCTGGTAATTCTTCAGATCGAAGTAGTAGACGAAGCCCAGGTCTTCATACAGGCGCCAGTAATCCGGATTCGCTTGGATGCCGCGCTGGATCAGTTGCACGGCCAGGTCCGGCCTGCCCGCGCCGGCAGGCGCCGCCTGGCTGAGAAACATCGCGCCGAACCGGTAGGAAATCAGCAGATTGGGATCGAGCGTCGTGGTGATATCAAGGAGCGGCCAGAGCAATTCGAGATTCGCCTGGCCTCGTACGTGTTTGTTTCCGTAGTATTGCACCACCCGCGTCCAGTAAATGTCCGCCAGCAGCGGCGCGTATTCCAGGCTCATCACTTTGACAAGTTTTCCCGAGCGCAGCAGGACATCGTCGCGCTCCTGACTTAACGATGCGCGCTGCGCGTCGATGCCGTGCTGCAGCCGCCAGACGCCTGCAAATCCCAGCGGCAGGACCAGCAACAGCACCCACGCGATGGGATTCTGCGATTTCATTTCAGATTGCGCCGCGAAAATACCGCTGCCGCCGCCGTCAAAACAATCGTGCAATAAACCACCGTGTACAGCGTGTTTTGCAGGATCAACGCGCCGGGAACCGCCCGCCCATGCGCGGCCATGGCCATCACGTTGAAATTTTCAAAATTCGGCAGTAAATAGGAAAGCCATTTCGTGAAGGCAGCCATCGCCGGACTCATCACCTCGACCGGTAAATTCCGCAGCTCCTGCACGTACAAACCCACGATGTACAAGCCCACCGTAAACAAAATCGCCAGCAGCGGCGTCGTGAAGCAGGAAAACAGCAGCGCCAGCGCGACGATCAGCGCCAGCTTCAGCAGTATGAAATACACCGCCACCAGCACTACCGCGTCGCTGCGCTCCAGCGAGTGCTTCACGTAAATCAACACCAGCAACAGGCCCAGCGCCATCGCCGCCGTGTTCACTGCCAGCGTCAGCACCAGCCCCGCGAATTTTCCGAGCAGGAATTCCCATCGCCGCACCGGTTTCGCCAGCAGCGCGTAGAGCGTGCGCTTGTCCATTTCCTTGGAAACCAGCGCGACGCCGAGGAACACCGAAATCAGCAGCCCGATCACCGAAATGGCGCTCAGGCCCAGGCTCACGATGACCGTCTGCTCGATCCCGATCGAAATCTGTCCAACGGCAATGGCCGCCGCCATCATCAGCAGCGCGAAGAACACCAGGTTGTAGAGCACGCGGTCGCGCACTGCTTCGCGAAACGTATTTAATGCCACTACGCCGGCGCGCCTCATTTCCCGCTCACCTCGACCGCCGCCGCCTGCGCGCGGTCCGCTTCTACTAGATGCATGAAGTATTCTTCCAGCGTGGCTTTCACCTGCGACACGGATAGAATGCGGGCCCCGGCTCCGCGCAGTTGTTCGATGGCGCCATAAAGCTCTTCCTCCGCCACCTCCATCCGGTAACATTCGCCCGTGCGCGTGGCCTTGGACAGCAGGGGCGCGGCGCTCGTCCCACTCAACTCAAAAACAATCTCCATTCCGTGCGTTTTCATATCCACGAGCGTTCCCGGCGCGCCGACCCCGCGGAGCTTTCCTCCGACGATCACGCCCACGCGGTCGCACAACATTTCCGCGTCGGAAAGTATGTGCGTGGAAAACATCACCGTCTTTCCATCTTTCTTCAACTCCAGAATAATGTCGCGCACTTCGCGCCTGCCGACCGGGTCCAGTCCCGACATCGGCTCATCCAGAATCACTACTTTCGGATCGTGCAGAATCGCCTGCGCCAGTCCCACGCGCTGCAGCATCCCCTTCGAGTATTTGCGAAGCTGGATCTTGCCCGCGGTTTCCAATCCCACCTTCTTCAGCATGCGCTCCACGCGTTCCTTCCGGTCAGCAGCGGTCAGGTCGTGAAACCGTGCAAAATAGTCGAGCACTTCCGTCGCGGTCAAGTAATCGTAGAAGTAGGGCTGCTCCGGCAGGTAACCGATGTCCCGGTGCATTTCCACGTCGCTGATCGGCTTGCCGAGGATTTGCGCGCTCCCCGCCGTCGGGAAAATCAGCCCCATCAGGAGCTTGATGGTCGTCGATTTACCGGCGCCGTTCGGCCCGATAAAACCAAACACCTCGCCCGTCTCCACCTGCATGTTCAGCCCTTCGAGCGACGTTTTCTTCTTGAGGTGCAAAAACCCGAAGGGGTATTCCTTGGTCAGATTTTCAATCTCAATCGCGAGACCTGGCATGCCTTCATTCTTGGCAAGTCGAGGCTGACCGTCAATCGCTCAGCAGAAGAATGTGCGCGGAGAGAAACTACGAAGAAGGCAACATCGGAGATTAGACCGTCCGTAATCAGGAGTTGTCGCGGACTTGCCCGATCTGCACCAGCTCCGATTGAGGTGTAGCCGGTGGTGTCATGGGCATGGGCTTCAGGTTTTGCGGGTCGCGCCAGTTATCCAGTATCCCCACCTGCTGCACGCACGAAACGGTGCACCGCGGCGCGCAAAACTTCTTGGTGGAGTACTCGCGGTGGCGCATCTCCGGCGTGTACTGCGCCAGCGGAATCCCCGGGTACCCGCGCTGCTGCGAACACCAGTGCACCAGCCCGTCTTCGCAAATGTACAAATACCGCGATCCCGAGCGGCACCGCCAGTTGTGCTCCCGCCCGCGCGCCACGTTATGCTGAAATTCGTTGAATCGCGAAAACGACCGCTTACTGAGCGACATAATCTCTTCAAAAATTTCGATCTCGCGCGGGCCCAGCGGCTTCAATTGCCCGTCGTGATCGTGAATGATCCCCACCGTGCTCGTTAGCCCCAGATCCACCGCGCGGTGCGCAATCTTCAAGGCGTCTTCGGGATCTTTCACGCCACTCCCAAGCACCGAGTTGATGTTCACCTGAAAATAGGCGTAATTCGCCAGCAATTCGAGCTTTTGGTCCAGCGTTTTCAGGCTTTTCTTGGAAACGTCGTCCGGCATCGTATTGTCGATGCTGATCTGTAAGTGCTCCAGCCCCGCGCGATTCAGCTGCTCGATGCGCTCCCTGGTCAGTAGAAACCCATTGGTGATCGTGCCCGCAATCATTCCGCGCCGCCGGATGTGCCGGATAACCTCATCCAATTCCGGGTGCAACAACGGCTCGCCACCGCTGATGGTGATGATGGAACTCCCCATATCCGCGAGGATGTCGAGGCGCTTCTTCATCTCTTCCAGCGCTACCGGTTGCGAAAAATCATCGAATTCATTGCAATAGGTGCACGCCAGGTTGCACCGGCGTGTTGGTATGATATGCACCAGGAAGGGGTGCTTCGTGGAAATGAGCGCCTTCGCGATTGCGCGCAATTCGCGCGCACGCGTATGGAAGAAGCGCTCCGCGCGCCAAAACCACACCTTCATCGAGGCATGCGATTTTCCGTATCCCTGGCTCATGAAACCGGCAGAATCCCCCGAACGAAAATTATACATGACCCGGGAGCACATCGCCGCCCAATTGCCCCTTTCGTACTATTCTCCATCGCGAATCAACCACTTAGCCTGTTTCCTGGCTCACTGGTGTGCCTTCATGAACCAGGAACCTTCCCCAGAACAAAGTCCCTCCCCAAAAGAGATTCGTCCCACGACGCCTCCCTCGACGTCACCACCCGCAGTTGGGTCTTCCAAGCCTTGCAAGACATCACCGGCGCCGGGCTCGGCTCCAATCCCGCCGCTTGGCGCAACTGGTGGTCGCAGCACACTCGCCGCTAGTTGCGGGTGCCCCAGGCGTCGAGTTTACGCCTGGGGGCCTTGGTTTCCTGTTCTCCACCCCGCCAATTTCATCAGCGATCTCGCTATCTCGCACCATCCAAACCACTTACAAGTAATCATTGACTTACGGTACCAATGTGCTATAATGTTTTCGCTAGGTCAGCACGATTCTTTCGTGCCCTACCAACCATGGGCGCTCGCCAAGCGGTTCCTCTAACTCCTTCAGAATCATCATATCCTCTGACGTTACTTTCTTGTCAACACATCGCGCTTGTAAGTCCCTTGTTTGCCACACTTACAAAGAGTGCGCATCTCTATCATTCCACAAGCTTTAGCTTTCTATTGTTTTCATACACTTACGCACTCCTTTGCACTTTTTTGCACTTCCGGAAAACTCAACTCTTTTCTTTTCATGCGATTCCGCACTCTTTGCCAAAAACACCGGGGTGGGGGTATGGTCCCCACTTCGTATCCCGGAACTAGTTCCCCGCGGAAGTCCACTGCTTCGCCAGCAATCGAGGCGGGGGGGCGCTCATCCACCAATCACCAGTCACGAGTCACCAGCCACTTGCTGGTAGAATCTGGGCAGCCTTTCAAGGAGTCCCCCATGTCTGAAGCCGCAAAGCC
>JBGQDD010000077.1:0-10460 GCA_041495665.1 Candidatus Acidiferrum sp. | reverse complement strand
CAGATTATAGGGTTGGGGCCGAAGATTAGGCAATACTTCGCCGGAATGTGGCTTCTCCCAATCGACTCGTGGATTCGCTGTCCACCCTACGGAGTTTCTGAATGGCCTTTTGGGATGAGTCGCTAGGCACAAGTAAGATACAACTAAGGTACAACTAAGAGAGGGGGAATAGCGCTTCTTGTCCCGTAAGCGACGCCATATAAAGCGTTTATGGGATTCAGATGTCTGGTTCGGGACCAGGAGGTCGATGGTTCAAATCCATTCGCCCCGACCATTTTCTTCCTGACAAATTCAATGATTCTTCCATCCCGGCGGCTGGCTTCGCTGGTTTGCCTTCCGAGGGGGACTATTCGCCGTAGGGAACCCAGATGTTTTTCACCTGAACGGTGTGGTCGAGGAACCACCGGCCTTCGCCTTGTTTCACGTCGAACCAGTCAATGGCGCGGCCTTCGTTGGTGAACACCTGCTTCAGGTTGCCGACCGAGAGAGTTTTCACCGCGGCGGCGCCGGCTTCATCCGTGAAGCACCAGATGGCGTCGAGGTCGTCGTGTTCGGCAAGCGTCTTCACCAGTTCCGCGGTGCGGCCGGTAACAATGTTTACGACGCCATCCGGCAGATCGCTGGTTTCGAATACTTGATAGAGATCACCGGCAATCAACGGATACTTTTCCGAAGGAATCGCAATGACGGTGTTGCCCGTTGAAATGGCCGGCATCACGAGAGAAATAAATCCCAGCAACGGCGCATCAGCGGGGCAGACGACGCCTACCGTTCCGATCGGTTCTTTCATTGCCAAGGCGACGTTGCGGAACGGCGGGTTATGCACTGCGCCGTCGTACTTATCGGTCCAGGAGGCGTAGGAAAAAATGCGCTCGATCCCGAGGCTGACTTCGGCTTCAGCCTGTTTCTTCCCGACTACTGCGGACAAGCGGCCGGCGATTTCTGCGCGGCGCTGTGAGAGGTTCTCTGCGACGTAGTAGAGCACCTGCGCGCGATTGTGTGCCGTCGCTTTGCCCCAGCCTTCCGCTTTGCGCGCCGCTTCGACGGCGTTGCGAATGTCCTTGCGATTGCCCAGCGGGGCTTCGCCAAGCAAACCCCCGTCCGCGCCGCGCACTTCGACGCTGTAACCGGAATCCGGCCGCGCTTGCTTGCCGCCGATGTAGAGCTTCACGGTGCGATCGATCGAGGGTGCTGCAGAATCGGCGCGCTGCTCCGGCGGCTGATCCATCGCGAGCGGCGCCGTATGAACTGGCGGCGCGTTCTTGAACCACGCAGGCTCGAGATATTCGAGAAGCCCTTCGCGCCCACCCTCGCGCCCATAACCGCTCTCGCGATAGCCTCCGAAACCGCAGGCGGCGTCGAAAAGATTCGTGCAATTGACCCAAACCACGCCGGCTTTGAGCTGCGCCGCAACGTGCAGCGAAACATTGATGCTCTCACTCCACACGCAGGCGGCCAAACCATACACCGTGTTGTTGGCGAGCTCCACGGCTTCGCGTGGAGTGCGAAAAGTCATCGCCGCAAGTACCGGTCCGAAAATTTCCTGCTGCGCCACCACCGAAGTCGGATGAACGTTGCTCAGCAACGTCGGCGGAAAATACAGACCGCGCGACGGCAGGGGAATGGACGGCTGCCAGCAGGTCGCTCCTTCAGCGATGCCTTGATCGACCAGTCGCTGGATGCGCTCGAGCTGCACGCGTGCGACGATGGCGCCAATATCGATGGCTTTATCGAGCGGTGGACCCATTCGCAGGGTGTTCATGCGATCCTGAATCTTGCCGATTACCTTGTCCGCGATGCTCTCCTGCATCAGCAGGCGCGAACCGGCGCAACAAACCTGCCCTTGGTTAAACCAGATGCCGTCAACCAGGCCTTCCACGGCGCTATCCAGATCGGCGTCCTCAAAAATGATGAAAGGAGACTTACCGCCAAGTTCGAGCGAAAGCTTCTTGTGGCTTTGCGCAGTAGCCTTGCGAATCACGCGCCCCACTTCCGTGGAACCCGTGAACGCGATCTTGTCAACATCGGGATGCTTCACCAGCGCTTCGCCAGTCGATCCATCGCCGGTGACAATATTCACGACGCCAGCGGGGAGACCGGCTTCCTGGCAGATGTGCGCAAACGCGAGCGCCGTCAGGGGTGTAAATTCCGCGGGCTTCAGCACGACGGTGTTGCCGGTTGCGAGCGCGGGGGCAATCTTCCAAGCCAGCATGAGCAAAGGAAAATTCCAGGGGATGATTTGGCCTACTACGCCGCACGCGGTGTATCCCGGAAATTCCTGTTCGAGCAGTTGGGCCCAGCCCGCATGGTGATAAAAATGCCGCGCTACTAACGGGATATCGATGTCGCGGCTCTCACGAATCGGCTTGCCGTTGTCCAGTGTTTCGAGAACCGCGAGCCAGCGCGAATGTTTCTGCACTTGCCGCGCCAGGGCATAGAGATAGCGCGCGCGCGCATGTGGAGTGAGGGACTGCCAAGTTGGCAAAGCAGAGCGCGCCGCTTTCACTGCGCTATCGATATCCGCTGCCGATCCCTGCGCGACCGTTGCGAGTTTTTCACCGGTGGAAGGATCCGCCGTGTCGAAATAAATTCCCGCCGCGGGCGCCTGCCACGCTCCGTTGATGAAATGTCCGAAGCGCCGGCTGTGACGGTCCAGCCATGCCAGAGCCTCGCGCGGGTCCTCCGGCGCGGGGCCGTACTCCATGGACATGAATTTTTCGACGATGCTCATTCGGTTCTTCTCGCTTCTTTCGTCATCGAACCAGGATTCTCCCACCTACGCCATCGGATGGCGATACTCCGCCGAATAGCGTCCCGTGGCATGATGCTCCAATTGCCGCTCGATATCGGCAAGCATGCCGCTGGCTCCAAACCGAAATAACTCCGCTTTCAGCCAGGAATCGCCAAGCTCCTCCTTCATTAGAGCAAGCCAGGCGAGCGATTGCTTCGCCGTGCGAATGCCGCCCGCTGGCTTGAAGCCCACGGCCATTCCGGTTTCCTGCGCGTACTCGCGAATGGCGCGCGTCATAACCAGGCTGACCGGCAGCGTCGCGTTGGTCGCTTCCTTCCCGGTGGATGTCTTGATGAAGTCCGCGCCGGCCATCATCGCCACCATGCTGGCACGCGCCACGTTGCGCAGCGTTAGCAAATCACCGGTGCCCAGGATCACCCTCAGATGCGCGGGACCGCAAGCGTTTTTGAACGAGGCGACCTCATCATAGAGCGATTGCCATTTCGCGCCGAAGACGTGCGCGCGCGTAATGACCACGTCGATTTCGTCGGCGCCGGCTTCCACCGAGCGGTGAATTTCCGCCACGCGTTCCTCGAACGGAGAAAGACCGGCAGGGAATCCCGTGGAGACCGTGGCAACATGAATGCCGCTGCCCTCGATCGCGCGCCGCGCGGTTTCGACAAAGGCGTGATAAACGCAGACGGCAGCGACCTTGATGTTGAGGCTTTCGACGCCAAGCTTCTGCATGAGTTCCTGCTGAATGGGTTGTCGCGCCTTGGCGCACAATCGGCGAACGCGCTCGTCGGTGTCGTCGCCGGAGAGTGTCGTCAGATCCATGCAGGTGACGGCGCGCAGCAGCCAAGCTGCCTGCCATTCCTTCTTCACCGTTCGCCGGGTGCCGATGGTCTGTGCGCGGCGCTCGACGGCGCTGGTGTTCACACGCACTGCGTTCACCCAATCCAGATTTAGCGGGACCCCGCGGTTGGGCTGGAGATCGCGCCCTGCGTAATTGGCGATGGCGGTATCGGAAGGCGAAATCGGACCGCGATGAACGTGGCGATCTAGGCTGGAGGAGTCGTCTATCCGCGTGCTGTCGCGCAGAGTCATGGAATTGTTCACCGCATACGGCGGAGCAATCAGGGAAACTCTATCTTAGCACTTTGACAAAGCTCGTTTACAGACGCGAGCTGCGATTCCCCCATTCCTTCTCGAATTCCGCCCGGCTGCAGAAGGACTTTTGCGTGCCCACCTTGGTTGTGGAAAGAGCTGCGTAGAGATTTGCGCGTAGTAGAGCTTCTCCCTCTGGCAACCCTTCGCTCAGAAAAACTGCAAAGCCGCCGATGAAAGCATCGCCCGCGCCGGTGGTGTCCACGGCTTGGACCTTGAACGCGGGAATGAGATCCATACGCTCCGGTCCCGCCGCCAAAGAGCCGCGCTCGCCGAGAGTGATGACCACCCGCCGCATCCCCTGCCGCAGCAGAAACTCCGCGCACCTTCTTGCCTCATCGATCGAATGCACCGGCATTCCCGCGATCGCTTCGGCTTCACTCTCATTCGGAATGAAATAATCCACAGCACCGATTTCTTGGTAGTTAACTGGCTGAGCTGGAGCGGGATTCACGATGCAGCGAATGCCATTGGCTTTAGCGAACTTCACAGTGTGGTAGACGGTGCGCAACGGAATCTCAAACTGCATGATGATGGTGTCTGCCTTGCGGAGCAGGGGCGCGGCGGCATCCACCTCTTCGGGCGAAAGCGTGTCGTTTGCGCCCTTCACGACGATGATGCGATTTTGCCCGCTCGCATCCACAAAGATTGGAGCAACCCCGCTGGAAACACCCTCGGCGATCCGCACGTACGTCGCGTCAATCCCCTGCGATTCAAAGTTCTTAATCGTGGCGGGGCCGAAAAGATCACTCCCGACTTTTGCCACCATGCCCACGCTCGCTCCGCAGAGACGCGCCGCGACCGCCTGATTGGCGCCTTTGCCGCCGAAGCCGAGATCGAACTTTTTGCCAAAGATCGTTTCCCCCGGCCGCGGGAACACGTCGTTGAACGTGGTAAGGTCCACGTTGGCGCTGCCCACAACCACAATAAAGGATTGCTTGGCTGTCATTTCGTCTCTGGTGGATGCACGCTACGCCGCGAAAACGTTGCGCACCATGAACCATAAATTCGCCGGGCGCTCCGCCAGGCGGCGCACGAACCACGGATACCAATAGCTGCCATAAGCGACGAGCACGATGGAAGTGCAGCCCTCGGCGGCGAGACGCTCCTGCTCGGCGCGCTGGATGCCGTAGAGCATCTGCACCTCAAAATCCCTCTTCGCAAATCCTTCCGCGGACGCAAAATCGGCCAGCCGGTGTATCAGTGCCACATCATGCGTGCCGAAAGCGGCGCGCACGCAGCAATTCTCCTTCTTGGCCCGCAGCATCTGTTTTCCAAGCTCGAAATAACTTTCATCGACATCCTGTTTGCGGGCAAACGCGATTTCTGGCGGTTCGTTGTACGCGCCTTTGACCAATCGGATCGAGGGCCGCAGCGGAAGAAGTTTCGCCAGGTCATCCTTTGTTCGATGGAGATAAGCTTGCAGGCATAGCCCAACATTGGGATGCGCCGTCAGCGCGCGCCGATAGAGATCCAGCGTCGCGTCCACATAGTTGCTCGCCTCCATGTCCACCCAGACGATGGAGTCCTTTTGCGCGCGCTCAATAATGGCTTTCAAATGTTCGAAGCAGAGATCCGGCGAGAGATCCAAACCGAGTTGTGTCAGTTTGACGGAAATCTCCGCTGCCAGGCCTTTTTCCTGGATGCTATCCAGAACCCCCAGATAGTGTTCTGTAACCTGCTGCGCCTCCGCGCGGTCCTTGATGTTTTCGCCCAGGTGTGTGAAGACCGTTCCAATCTTCTTGCTTCGCAGCGCCTCCGCCGCGCCAAGTGCGTCGCCCAACGTTTCGCCGGGCATAAACCGGGACACTGTGCCGCGCACAAAGGAATAATGTGTGGCGTGGTCGCGAAGCCATCGATTCTGCGAGGCAGCCAGCAACAGAGATCGCATCAAACTCATTCCTTTTTCGCCTCCTTTTTTGCCGACAATTCCACATTCTTGGCAGCTCTCCACTCGACTCTTAGTCGTTGCTAGGAGTAAGGGGAGTTCTGCTTGATTTCTGCCCGTATCAGGAAATCGCGAGCACGCGGAGAAGCACACCGGCCAGCAAGCCGCCGATCAGCGGTCCAACTACGGGAATCGGTGCATAGCCCCAATCCGAGCCGCCCTTCCCCGCAATGGGAAGAATCGCGTGCGCGATGCGCGGCCCGAGGTCTCGGGCGGGGTTGATCGCGTATCCCGTCGTGCCTCCCAGAGACAGACCGATGCCCCAGACCAGGCTCCCCACGAGATACGGGCCGAGCCCTGCCGCGGGTCCAGCCGCCGAGACGCTCTTGGAAAAAATCGCGCCAACGACGAAAACAAGCACGAAAGTCGCAATAATTTCGCTTAGCAAATTCGCAGCGGTATTGCGGATCGCCGGCGCCGTACAAAAGCATGCCAGCTTCGCAGCAGTATCCGGTGTTTCCTGCCAATGCGGAAAGTAATGCAGCCAGACGAGCGCGGCGCCCACGATTGCCCCGAACATCTGTGCTGCAAGGTAAGGCGCGAACTTGGCAAAATTACCGTCACGCACCGCGAAGCCGATTGTCACCGCGGGGTTCAGATGGGCATCGGTGCTCCCGCACGCAATGGCCGTGAAAACGCCCGCCATCACCCCGAACGCCCACCCCGCGGTAATCACGATCCAGCCGCCGCCCTCCGCTTTCGAACGTTTGAGCAGCACCGCGGCGACAACTCCATCGCCGAGCAGGACAAGAATCATCGTGCCGAGAAATTCACCGGCCAGCGGTGATGCCATAAGTGAGTGCCTCCGTCAGGATTCCATCCAGTCAAACGATCGCGTGACCGCTTTCTTCCATTGCCTATACAGTTGCTCGCGCTCCGTTTCGGCGAGATGCGGCTTCCAAGTGCGATCGACCGCCCAGTTGGCTCGCAACTCCTCCAACCCCGAAAAGAATTTTACCGCCAGACCGGCGGCATAGGCTGCGCCGAGCGCCGTTGTTTCTTGAATCACCGGACGCACCACCTCGCGATTCAAAATATCCGCCTGAAACTGCATCAACAACTCGTTTGCCACCATGCCGCCATCCACGCGGAGGCTTGTGAGGTCAATATGCGAATCCTTCTCCATCGCCTCGACAACTTCCCGCGTTTGAAACGCCGTCGCTTCCAGAACCGCGCGGGCGATATGTCCTTTATTCGCGTAGCGCGTCAAGCCGGCGATGACGCCACGTGCACTCTCCTTCCAGTAAGGCGCGTATAGCCCGGAAAAGGCGGGAACGAAGTAAACGCCGCCATTGTCGTTCACCGTTCGCGCCAGCGGCTCCACATCCGGACTCTTCTCAATGATTCCGAGATTGTCGCGGAGCCATTGCACCAGTGCTCCCGCAATCGCGACGCCGCCCTCCAGCGCGTAGTGCGCGGCCGCGTCGCCAAACTTGTACGCGACCGTGGTGAGCAGCCCGAAATTCGAGGGCACCGGCCGTTCGCCCGTGTTCATCAGCAGAAAGCAGCCGGTGCCATACGTGTTCTTGACCTCGCCGGGCCGAAAGCACGCTTGGCCGACCAGCGCCGCCTGCTGATCGCCCAGGATTCCGGTGATGGGAACACCGGCGATCGCACTGAGGGTTGCTTCGCCATAGACTTCGCTGCTCGAACGCACTGTTGGCAGCACCGCGCGGGGAATGTCAAACGCCGCGAGAATCTCCGCATCCCAATCCAGCGTTTTCAAATTCAGGAGCTGTGTGCGGCTGGCGTTCGTCACGTCGGTTACATGCGCTCCGCCGCGTGGTCCGCCCGTCAAATTCCAGAGGAGAAAAGTATCGATATTTCCGAAGAGCAGCTCGCCACCGGTAGCCTTCTCCCGGGCGCCGGGAATATTTTCAAGCAGCCAGCGCAGCTTCAGGCTGCTGAAGTACGTGCTCAGCGGCAGGCCGGTCTGCGGCCGGAAGCGGTCTTGCCCGCCCTCGCTCGCGAAGCGCACGACATCTTCCCCAACCCGCGTGTCCTGCCAAACAATTGCATTCGCAACCGGCTTGCCGGTCTTGCGCTCCCACAGGACGGTGGTCTCCCGCTGATTGGTGATGCCGATCGCGGCCAGATCCGAAGCATGCAGCCCGCGCTGCTCGAGCGCGCCTGCTATCACTTCTTCCGTGCGGCGCAGGATTTCCAGCGGATCATGCTCCACCCAACCCGGCTTTGGAAAAATCTGTTCGTGCTCTTTCTGCACCACGGCGGCGATCCGCGCGGACCGGTCAAACACCATGAATCGCGTGCTTGTCGTCCCCTGATCTATGGCTCCAATGTAGTTTTTCACCGCACCGGTCCTTTTTGTTGACGCTGAAGCATACTACGCAATTGTCACCCCTTGCTTCATGCAAGAGACCGCCAATCCCCGTCGAGGGCAGTACTCCGCCCCCTTTTGACCTGCCATGTACGCCGTTCGGCCAGATCTTGCATCTAAGCAGATGGGGATAGGTAAAAGGAGTTACTACGATGATGAAGAAAACGAATCCAAACCGTATTGCAAGGATGATCGGAGCACTCGCCCTGGTGTCCGGGCTTTTTGTGACAAGTGCTGTGGCCGCAGGGCCTGGCACTGTAAACCTGACGGTGACTGCCGTCGGCAAGAAAGACACCAGCCCACCGCTCGTTACCAAAGACGACGTCCAGCTTTTTCTGAACAAAGAGCGCACCCAGGTTGCCGACTGGAAGCACGGCGAAAAATTATACCTCGCCGTCCTGATCGACGATTCGCTGGAGAGCGGCATCGCCAGCCAGTGGAGCGAACTGAAGGTATTTCTCGCCGGTCAACCTGACTCCACCTATATTTCCGTAGCCTACGCGCGCAATGGCGCCGCCATGCTCGCCCAGGATTTCACCAATGACCACGAACTTGCGGCCAAGGCTTTGCGCCTGCCGCTCGGCAGTGGGGGCGCATTCTCGAGTCCCTATCTGGCGCTCCTGGATCTGATGAAGCGGTGGCCTACTTCCGCGGACCGGCGCTCCATACTCTTGTTCTCTTCCGGGATCGACTATTTTCGCCGAGATTTTTGGACCAGGAGCCCGGATCTCGATTCCACCATCAGCCGCGCGCAAAAGCAGAATATCAACATTTGGACGATCTATGCTCCGGACGCGGGGCACAGGGCGCGCGGCTTCTTCCTCATTTCCAGAGCGCAGTCGAATCTTAGCCAGCTCTCGGATGAAACGGGCGCCGAATCCTATTATCTCGGCACCGGCGCGCCCGTCACCCTCAAGCCCTATTTTGATGAGATCTCCGCGCACCTCAGCAACCAGTACCTCCTGATGTTCAAAGCCGGCGGCGGAGCAAGAGGCCGTTTCGAGCGCGCCCGGGTTGTGACGGAGCTGCCCCACGTTGAATTCTTGGCGGCTTCGCAAGCCTTTCTGCCTGCGGTGAAGTGAGCGCTGAAATCGGTTGGCTTGAAAACGGAAAGGCGCGGACCGAACGATCCGCGCCTTTTTCTTTGGGGTTGGACAAACGGTCCCGCGCGGTTCTGCCCGGCCCTACGGAATTTGAACTTCTCAGCGGGAAGGTAAGTCTCAGTCGTCAGAGTTGCTGAGCACCGCAGCTCGCGTGGAATCGCGGATCACCAGTTCTGGGTTCATTTTGTGCCGCGAAATATTCCAATCGCGTTTTTCCAGCCTGGCGTTGACGCCTTCCATTACGATATTCACCGCCAGGTTTCCCATCGCTTCTAGCGGCTGCCTCACCGTTGTCAAAGACGGTGCGGACAGTGAGGAGAGCGGCACGTCATCGAAACCCACTACCGAGCAATTCTCCGGAACTTTCACGCCCGCTTTGGTCAGCGCGCGGATCGCGCCCAGCGCCGTCAGGTCGTCGAAGGCCATCAATGCCGTGAACCGCTTCTTTCGCTGCAGCAATTCTTCCGTGAACCGGTAACCGCCTTCGAAGCCCGAGTTGGGGTCGAAAGAATCCGGCAGTTGCAGAACGAGCGCCGGATCGATCGCCAATCTGGCCGAGTGCGCGAATTTTTGAATCCCTTTCCACCGCGGAGCGCTGTCGATCAGCATTTTTGGGCCGCGGATGAACGCGATCTTGCGGTGCCCCAGCTGGTGGAGATGCTCGAGCGCGAGCCGCCCTCCTGCCTCGTTGTCCACCATCACCGAGCTGACGGCGTTCCCGGGCATCTCCCAGCCGATGGTCGCCGCGGTAATGTTTCTTTTGCTGAGGTCCGCGAGCAGTTGGATGTCCACGAAGAGCCAGTTGGCTACCACGATCAATGCCTCGACGTGATGCTCGAGTAGCAGCTCAAGGTAGCGCTCGAATCGGTTTCTCTGATTGTGAGCGTCGGCGAAAATCTGGACGTACGATGATTGATAGAGTGCGTTCTCAATGCCCCGCAAGACCGGCGTGCAAAACGGGTCGGTAATGTCGAAAAACATCACTCCGACGCTATGGCTCCGTTTGCTGCGAAGAAAACGCGCCATCGCGTTTGGCCGGTAGCCCATTTTCTTCGCCACTTCTTCAATGCGTTTCTTCGTGGCCGGCGCGATGTACCGCGCCAGCGGCGCATTGTTCAGCACGATCGAAACCGTGGCGGGAGAGAAGCCGCTGGACTTCGCGACATCCCTCAT
>JBGQDD010000076.1:0-10510 GCA_041495665.1 Candidatus Acidiferrum sp. | reverse complement strand
TTGGTAGGGGCGGTGGGGATCGAACCCACGACCTTCGGCTTAAAAGGCCGCTGCTCTACCACTGAGCTACGCCCCTAAAGTGGTTAGTTTACAGATACTTGCACGGCGGTCGGTGAAACCGCCATTTGCTCGAGGTCAGTTGTGGTGTCAGTTGCTTTAAGAAGCGACACTCTTCCTTAGCCGAAAAACCCGGCCCCGTCCATCACCACGCTCGAAGACCTTGTTCAAAGCCACCTGGGCAATATCACTTAGCAGCACGTGCGCGGCTTCGTCATTCTTCGTCCGTGAAATGTACAACATCCGACATTTCCATTCTACCATGTCCCAAGTCAGGCCGTATTGGCTTCCCTTCCGCAAGATACTGCAGCAAGTCCTGTCGTTCCCGCCAGTTGAAGAATCCTTGCGGTGGCAGTGAGGATTGCAACGCGATCTGCTGGCCGATGCCCACGCTGACGAGCATTCAGGACGCCAACGGGCACACCACCTTCTTCAGCTATGACGCTTTTGGCCGGGTCACGCAGACGACGTTCCCGTCCGGCTATGTCGAAATCTACGGCTATGACGCGGTGGGAAACCTGACCAGCAAGACTGACAGGAAGAACCAGCTCATAACCTACACTTACGACCAGTTGAACCGGCTGACCCAGAAGGCCTATCCTGATACCACGGCCGTGAATTACACCTACGACAACGACAGCCGCCTGACGCAAGTGGCCGACCCCACGGGCACCTATCAGTTCACGTTTGACAATATGGGGCGGCTGACGAACAGCACCACCAGCTACGCGTTCCTCGCGGGGCGCAATTTCACCACCAGCTACGGCTATGACGCGGCGTCGAACCGCACCGGCTTCATCGATCCCGAGAGCGGCGCGACGAGCTACGTCTATGACACGCTGAACCGCTTGCAAACGCTGACGCCGCCAACGGCGTTCAGCGGAACGGGCAATTTCGGCTTCACGTATGACGCGCTCAGCCGCCGCACGCAGATGACGCGTCCGAACGGCCTGAAGTCGGTCTATGCGTACGATAATCTGTCGCGGCTGCAGAGCGTCTTGCACCAGAGCGGCGCGACGACTCTGGACGGCGCGGCCTATGCCGTGGATAACGCGGGGAACCGCACTTCACGCACGCCGCAGCCCTCTGGCACTGCCAGCAACTATGCGTACGACAACATCTATCAGCTCACCGGCGTGACGCAGAACTCGAGCACGACGGAGAGCTACACCTACGATCCTGTGGGCAATCGCCTCAGTTCGCTGGGTGTTTCGCCGTACAGCAACAACACGTCGAATGAGCTCACGTCCATTCCCGGCACGACCTACACCTACGACAACAACGGCAACACGCAGACGAAGGTCGTTGGATCAAACACCACGAGCTACGCGTGGGACTTCGAGAACCGCATGACCAGCGTCACGCTGCCCGGAAGCGGCGGAACAGTGACGTTCGCCTACGATCCATTTGGCCGCCGCATCAAGAAAGTCACGTCCGCCGCCACCAGCATCTTCGCCTACGACGGCGACAACCTCATAGAGGAAACGAATTCGAGTGGCGCAGCCGTAGCGCGATATTCGCAAACGCAAAACATTGATGAACCGCTGGCGATGCTGCGCAGCGGTGCAACCAGCTACTACCACGCCGACGGCCTCGGCTCGATTTCGTCGCTCAGCAACTCGGCTGGGTCCATAGCAAACACCTACACCTACGATTCGTTTGGCAAACTGACCGCCTCGACAGGCTCGCTGGTGAACCCGTTCCGGTACACTGCTCGCGAATCGGATATCGAAACCGGCCTATATTACTATCGCGCCAGATACTACGATCCGATAGTTGGCCGGTTCTTGACTGAGGATGAGGTGGGGAATGACGAGGGGGCGGACCTCTATTTGTATGCCGGGAATTCTCCCATTGGATCTCGAGACCCAACTGGCTTTTACAAACTCAAGGGTTTTCCAGCGGACAAGCATAACCAGATGAACCAAGCGATCCAGGACGCCATCGCCCGTCTCAAGGCAGATTGCCCAAGTTGTGCCGGCGCTGGAGCGCCTAAGATAATCAATGCCCTGCAAAGAGCAACTTATGTTTATGATCCCGACGATCACGACGATTGCGGTGTAACCGATCGGGGCTTTTTAGGATTCCGCCGTCATATAACCGTAACTGCTGACGGTCTCAATGAGCAGAAGTGCTGCGCTCTAGCGTCGACCCTGGCACATGAGGCCTCACACTACGCTGGGGTCGATAAGAACGATGAAGATAAGCCGGGCGGCGCTTATGACATTGAGAAAAAATGCTTTAACTGCGGAACCGGCCATCCGCCACCCAAACCGCCTAAGAAGCCAAACACGAGGTGACGACCGTGAACCGAATCGTTGTTCTGCTGACGGTGGCAACGCTGCTGATGTTTGCCGTGCCTAGCGAATGTAAGTGCGTGAATCGTGCTATCCAGATCGAGGGCGTTATCGCCGGGCCCTCCACAGGTAATTTCAAGATTGCGGTGCAAGTTATTCCGGATCCGAATCAGGCGCAGGAAGCTGAAATCGTGATCAACGATCACAAGTTTGGTGGAATGGCGTATTTTGACTCAACCAAGGCCGAAGGTCGGTTGAAAGACAATTGTTCCCGCGTTCCGGAGATAGTGGAAGTTGTGCTACTTAAAGATGGGCAAGAAATAGATCGCATCCGACTGAATATTTCACGCGATTACGTGAAGGACAAAATTGGCGATTATAAACTTCGCTCGCCGATCACCCTGCATTCGCAATGAACGAGGCGACCCACGAATCGGACACCGAAACTGGTCTGCATTACTATCGCGCCAGATACTACGATCCAGGTACCGGGCGGTTCCTAAGGGAAGACCCCATTGGTTTCCATGGCGGTGAGAATTTCTACAGATATGGGGAGAACCAGCCAATCAATCGGACGGATGCGTCTGGCTTGGCTCCGAATGATCCGAATGCCGCAGTCATCTGGTGGTGGCGGTTGTTCGGGCCAAAACCCTGCCCGGCGGAATCGAAGTGTTCAGTGTCTGTTAGCTGTCTGCCGACTCATGGATTGGAATTGACTCACTGCACGGTCAAAACTTGGGATGGTTCCGGTTACACGGACTTTGACGGAATGCCCGCTACCGACAATTACCTCTGGACAAAGCTAGAGGTCATACGAGGCACGCCACACACAGCACTGCCGCCAGGCCCCAACACATTCTTCAGCGGGAACTTCAGCGCGAACGTGCCTTGTGACTGCGCACAAAAGGCAGCGGATAGCATCAATAGCGGAGACTACAGATACAGCGCTCCGGTGCAGAACAGCAATACCGCGGCACAAATGATGCTAAACAACTGCGGATTGCATCCTACGTTTCCATTTCGGGCTTGGGGCGCTAGACCATGGAAGTGAGGAGCTCAACACAAGTTGTGAAGTATAAGATTATTGCTGCACTGATCTTCGGAATAGGGTTCATATCTTTATTCTTACTGCTTCTCAGAATTTTGATCTCAACACCGTTATCGATACCGCTATCTATATTCCTGGTTCCAGGTGGGATGCTGATTGCCATTCTGTCCAGATCGCGAGAATCTAACCTAGCGCTGCTGGTCCCTGTGGCCAATGCCTTGATTTATTCGGGTGTTGTATATGTCGCAGTCTCGATTTTTTGGCGTAATACAAGCATTGCCACGATGCAGCGTGTCATAGCACGGCTGGCCCCTCCAGTCGCAATCCTCTTGGTTCTAGTGTGCATCCCCGCCTTCAATCCTTTGTGGCCGCGAGGAATGCACGAATTGAAGAGACAGGAGACTGGACTTGAATCCGCGCTTCCTTTAGGCATGGAATTGAACCAAAGTCGAGCTGTTTTGCTGTCAAAGGGAATACAGTTTCGTGAGGAAGCGGAATCCTCCGGCGGTGTTGTCCTTGAACGAGAAGATCTGAAACTCGCCGCTGCTGCGGGTGAACGGGTGCTTTCAGCTCGGTTCCAAACGGATGCCAGCATGTTTCCTTGCGGCTATGACATGGAAATAGTTCTTCTGTTTGGCCGAGACGACAAACTGAAACAGCGCTATGTTCATCGGCTACGCGTTTGCCCGTGAACTGCTCTATCGGTAGGAAACGGTGGTGATTTTTTCAGAAGCGACAGTTGGCTTCAAGTACGATCCTTTCGGTAGGCGTGATCTGCCCCCTAGCTCCGCGCACGGGATCATACGACACCAAAATCTCCTGAACTCATGACTTTTGCCTCTACCAACTCTTCGAGTTGCGGCGCGCAGGGCGCCGTAGGCGACCGCAGTGCCGCAACTCGTCGCGCAAACTCTCGCGGCGCCAAATACCCCAAACTGCTGTGTGGCCGTTCTTCGTTGTACTCCTCTTTCCATGCTCCGATCTTCGCTTGCGCCTCAAATAAATTCGCGAACCAGCTCGCGTTCAAGCACTCGTCCCGCAGCTTCCCGTGGAAACTCTCCACGTACGCGTTCTGCACCGGACGCCCCGGCTCGATGTGCAGCAGCTCGATTTTCCTCTCCATCCCCCACGCCAGAAAATGCCGGCTCGTGAACTCCGGTCCGTTGTCACAACGAATCACTTCCGGCACTCCGCGCTCCGCCACGATCCGCTCCAGCTCCCGGGTCACTCTCCGGCTCGCAAAACTGGTGTCCACTTCCAGCGCCAAACATTCCCGCGTGTACACGTCAATCACGCTCAACACCCGAAACTTCCGCCCGCTCTCCGCTGCATCATGCACAAAATCCAAGGCCCATTCCTGGTTCGCTCCTGTCACCGCCGCCCGCGCCACGCCTACGCGCACCAAGCGTTTCCTTCTCTTCCGCCGGATCATCAGCCTCGCTTCCCGGTACACCCGATACACCTTCTTGTGGTTCACGTGCATGCCCTGCTCCTCCAGCTTCAACTGCAGCCGCCGGTATCCCCACCGCGGCTTCTCTCGCGCCGCTTCCACCAGCCGCTCGCGCAGCGTCTCATCGCTGCGCCGGCTCACGTACCGGCAACTCGACTCCGCCACTCCCATCAGCCCGCAGACCCGCCGCTGGCTCACCAGAAAATGCTTCCACAGCCAGTGCACTTCCTCCTTGCGTTCTACGAGCTCCACCCGTTTTTTGCGATCACCGCTTTCAGCATGTCCTTGTCCAGACTCAGATCCGCCACCAACTTCTTCAACCGCTGGTTCTCATCCTCCAGCTGCTTCAGCCGCTGCGCCTCCCCCACACTCATCCCGCCGTACTTGGCTTTCCAGGCGTAAACCGTGTGCTTCGAGACGCCCAACTCCCGCCCCACCTCCGCTGCCGTGCGCCCCGCCTCGATCTGCTTCAGCGCTCCGATCATCTCCACTTCGCTATACTTCCTCTTCGCCATGACGCCCCTCCTCGTTCCGCAGAATCATATACACTTCCCTGCGGATTGAGGGGAGTAGGTCAAGGAGAATTGAATCTCAACGCGAGATGGATCCATACTGAGCTCCAACGCTTCATCTCCGGACTCGTAATTCTCCCCGAGGAAGTTGCATTGGTGTTTTCGTTTCGGAATCTCGGCAACGGCCAAATCTGAGGAGTACTTGATGGGTCATCCGCTTCTGGATCTAACAAACAAAACAGCGGTGGTGATCGGCGGAACCAGCGGCATCGGGCTCGCCCTCACTCGAGGACTGGCCCAGGCCGGAGCAGACGTTGTGCCGACAGGTCGCCGAGCAGAACAGGTTCGCAGCGCGGCCGCGGAGGTTGTGGCGCTCGGACAGCGATCGTTCGAACAGACTTGCGATGTCACGGACAACGCCAGCCTCGAGCGACTCTTACAGTCAGTCTGCAATGAGTTCGGCAGCGTCCAGATCCTCGTGAATTGTGCCGGTCGCACGAAACGAATGGCGACGCTCGAATTTCCGGAATCGGAGTGGGATGCCATCCTCGAGACAAATTTGAAGGGAACTTTGCGCGCTTGCCGGGTCTTCGGACGGCACATGATCGAGAAGCGCTACGGCCGCATCATCAATATCGGCTCGCTGTCCTCGTTTGTAGGGCTTCATGAAGTTGCCGCGTATGGCGCCAGCAAAGCGGGCGTTGCTTCCCTCACGAAAACGCTGGCGATCGAATGGGCCAGGTCGGGAGTTTGTGTGAACGCGCTCGTTCCGGGCGTATTGCGCACGGACTTGAATGCCGCTCTGCTCGACGGAACCGAGCGTGGCCGGGAATTCTTGCTGCGCACGCCGATGAAGCGGTTCGGCCAGCTCGAGGAGTTGGCGGGCGCCGCCGTGTTTCTCGCATCCGATGCCGCCAGCTTCGTGACAGGTCACCTGCTGGTTGTCGATGGCGGCATCATGGCCAGCGGCGTAAATCAATAAGCCACACTGCCGCCAAGAAATGACGGCAGTTTCGAGGTCGAATGTCACGCGCGGCTCTTGGCAGCAATACTCGCTGACGCCATTTGGGCTCGCGCTTGCCTTATCATCGCGAGGAATTTCCTGGCATTTTCCACAATAACTTCCGGCTTGTTTGCCTTCAAAGCCTCAGCCTGCACCAATTCGCCGCCGATGCCCAACGCCGCGGCGCCTGCTTCGATAAATTCCGCCACTGTATTCAGGTTGACGCCACCCGTCGGAACCAGCGGAACTTGCGGGAACGGGCCCTTGAGAGCCTTGATGTATTTCGCGCCCCCCACAAGGCCGCAAGGGAAAACTTTGACGAAATCCGAGCCGGCTTCCCAAGCGGTAATGACTTCCGTGGGCGTCAGCGCCCCGGCCATCATCAGCTTCCCTTCCCGCACCGCGAGCTCGACGACCTGAAGGTTGAGCCCCGGACTGACCAGAAATTGTGCACCAGCATCGAGGCAACGGCGCGCGGCTTCAACATTGAGGACCGTTCCCGCTCCAACGAGGACGTCAGAAGTTCCACCTTTGGTGAGCTCGCGGATGACGTCGACAGCGCCGGGCACAGTCATGGTGATTTCCACGATGGGAATGCCGCCTTCACAAACGGCATCTGCGGCAATTCGCGCCTCGCGCGGCGAAGACGCGCGCACCACGGGGACGATTCCAATCTCAATGATCCGATCGCGAACCGTTTGCTTATCCATTTGCAATCACCTTTCCTCCGGCGCTTCCTCAACGCGCGATGCGCGCCCCGACTCCTTTCATCACTTGCAGGACTTCCTGAAGGGTTGCCATCGACGTGTCTCCCGGCGTGGTCATGGCCAGGGCGCCGTGCGCGGCGCCGCAATCCACCGACCACTGCGGCTCTTGCCCCGCCAGGAATCCGTAAATCAGGCCGGAAGCGAACGAATCGCCTCCGCCGACGCGGTCGAACATTTCAAGGTTTTCGCGGTTTCTTGCCTGGTAAAAGTTGCCGTCGCAATAACAAATTGCGCCCCAATCATTCAAGGTCGCGGTCTTGGCTTTCCTGAGCGTGGTGGCAACAACCTTGAACGGATAGTCCTTCACGACTTTCGCAATCATTTGCTTGAATCCTTCGGCTTCGAACGTCGAATGATGCTCATCCATTCCCGGGACTTCGTAGCCCAGCGCCGCCGAAAAGTCTTCCTCATTGCCGAGCATGACGTCGACGTGCGGCGCGACGCGCCGGTTGACCTCCTGCGCCTGTTTTTTCCCGCCATGAGATTTCCAGAGGGAGGCACGGTAATTCAAGTCGTAGGAAACAACTGTGCCGTGCCGCCTTGCTGCCTGCATGGCTTCCAGCGTGACTTCCGGGGTCGTCGCAGAAAGCGCGCAAAAAATGCCCCCGGTATGAAACCAGCGCGCGCCCTGTTTTCCAAATATCTGATCCCAATCGATATCGCCGGGCTTAATTTGCGACACTGCCGTATGCCCGCGATCGTAACTTCCCAGCGCCGCGCGTACGCCGAAGCCGCGCTCCGTAAAATTGAGGCCATTGCGCGCCGCGCGCCCCACGCCATCGTGTTCCACCCAGCGCACCAGCGACTGGTCCACGCCGCCCTGGTAAATGAGATCCTGAAGAAGCCGCCCCACCGGATCATCGACGAACGCGGTGACAACGGCGGTGTCCAGGCCGAAGCAGCGCTTCAGTCCCCGCGCGACGTTGTATTCCCCGCCGCCCTCGCACACTTCGAAGGATCGCGCCGTGGCGATGCGCCGCTCGCCTGGGTCAAGCCTCACCATGACCTCGCCCAAACTAACCAGGTCCCAACGGCAGTCTTTCTTCGGCTTGATCGTCAACGTCATGCGCTCACCTCTGCCGCCCATTCAAAATGAGAATTGTTACCCGCTACATTCTCATAAATTAGTCATTGTGTTTCCAAATTCATGCTCGTGCTGCTCAATTGATCCCAGCTGGCTCCATTCTGGGAGTCAGAATATGGATCACCGCAAGCGCAACCAAATAGGCGGAGCCGGCAATGAAAAACGGAATCATGTAACTTCCGGTCCACTGCAAGACATAGCCGACGATTTTGGCAATCAGCATTCCGCCAACCGCACCCGCCATTCCGCCGATTCCAACGACAGAGGCCACCGCGCGCTTCGGAAACAAATCAGAAGTCAGAGTGTAAAGGTTTGCGGAGAAGCCCTGATGACCCGCGGCAGCGAGACCAATCAGCAGAACCGCCGGCCACAATCCCGACACGCGGTAAGCAAACACGATGGGAACGATGCCGACCGCGCAGACGAGCATGGCGATTTTACGTCCCGCGTTCACGGAAACTCCGCGCCGGATCAAGGCCGAGGAGAACCAGCCTCCGGCTACGCTGCCGACATCGGAGATGAGGTAAAGCACCACGATTGGAAGACCAATTTGCGCCAGGTGAACGCCGTGTTGGCGTTCGAGAAAATCTGGCACCCAAAAAAGATAGAACCACCAGACCGGATCAATGAGAAATTTTCCGCAGGCATAGGCCCACGTCTGCCGATACGGCAGGAGGTGCAACCACTCAATCTTTTCCGTAGGCTCCGGTTTATCGCCCTGGATGTACTCCAGCTCAGCACGGGAACAGCGCGGATGGTCCTCTGGTTTCTGATAGATCAAAAGCCACAAAGCGAGCCAGGCAAAACCGAGCGAGCCGATAATCACAAAGGCCCAGCGCCAGCCAAAATGGAGCGTGATCCACGGCACGGAAAGCCCCGCAAGAATCACTCCCACATTCGTGCCCGCGTTGAAAATGCCGGTAGCCAGCGCGCGCTCCTTTGCGGGAAACCATTCCGCAACCGCCTTTATGCTGGCGGGAAACACTCCCGATTCCCCAAAGCCGAGTGCCACCCGTGCCATGAAGAAACTCGAGAATGAACTTCCCACGGCGTGGGCCATGGAGGCGACGCTCCAAAAGACCATGATGATGGCATAACCCAAACGCGTACCCACGCGGTCGATAAACCTGCCTACGGCAAGCATGCCAACAGCGTAAGCCGCCTGAAAGGCAACCACCAGGTCACTGTAATTGATCTCGTTCCAGCCGAGGTCATGCTGCAGCGTAGTCTTCACCGCGGAGAGAACCCAGCGATCCATGTAGTTCTTTGTCGTGCCGAGCAGCAGGAGGGCGCAGATCACCCAGCGAAAATAGCCGGGGCGCACGGGAGCATTTGGCAAATTCTCCACCGAGGAGCTCCCTTCTACCAACTGTGCATCGTGCCGTCGAGTTTGCGGTTGATCGGAAGATACGCCCGGCGATATGGATATTTGCCCGCCAGTTCTTCATCGATATCCACGCCCAGGCCGGGGGCATCGCCAGGATGCATCATTCCACCGGAAAAGTTATAGGAATGGGGAAAGACGCGGTCGGTTTCGTCGGTATGGCGCATATATTCCTGAATGCCAAAATTGTGAACGCTCAAATCGAAATGCAGCGCGGCCGCCATGCACACGGGACTCAAATCGGTTGCGCCGTGCGATCCCGTGCGGACGTGATAGTGCTCCGCGAGGCTCGCGATCTTCCGTAGATGCGAGATTCCTCCGGCGTGCACGACGGTGGTCCGAATGTAATCGACCAGTTGCTCCTGGATAAGCTGCTGGCAATCATAGATGGAGTTGAAGACTTCGCCGACGGCCAGCGGCGTGGTGGTGTGCTGGCGGATGATTCGGAAGCTTTCTTGCAGCTCCCCCGGAACAGGATCTTCGAGCCAAAACAGATGATAGGGCTCGAGGCTTTTGCCGGCGCGCGCCGCTTCGATCGGGGTAAGGCGATGGTGTGCGTCGTGCAGCAAGTGAAGCTCTGACCCGAATTCCTTGCGCAGCCGCTCAAATAATCGCGGCACAAAGTTTAGGTACAACTCTGAACTCCAGGCGTTTTCGACCGGTGCATCTTTTTCCGCTGGCTCATAATGCATTTTGCCGCGACCAACGCCGTAGGTGCTCTGCAATCCGGGGATACCGCTCTGGGCGCGAATCGCTTTATATCCAAGTTTGAGATAGTCGGCGACGGCTTCAACGGTTGCTTCGATGTCCTGCCCGCTAGCGTGTCCATAAACGAGAACGGCGTCGCGGGAAGCGCCTCCCAATAATTGATACACGGGCACATTCAAAGCCTTGCCCTTGATGTCCCA
>JBGQDD010000075.1:0-10544 GCA_041495665.1 Candidatus Acidiferrum sp. | reverse complement strand
GTCCAAACCTTGGCCGCATCAGGCGGTTCGCGCTCCTCACGGGATGGTCGCCACCGATGAGGAGCTTGGCTCCCAGGCCGGCGTGGAGATGCTCAAGCGTGGCGGCAACGCCGTGGACGCGGCCGTTGCCGTGGCTTTTGCGCTGGCCGTCGTCGAACCCGCGGCGGGCAACATCGGCGGCGGCGGCTTCATGCTGATTCGCCTTGCCGATGGCAAAACGACTTTCCTCGACTATCGCGAAACCGCTCCGGGCAAAGCCACGCGGAATGTGTACATCGGCAAAGACGGCAAGCTCGATGAGGAGGCCTCCGTCATCGGCTATCGCTCCGTCGCTGTGCCGGGAACTGTAGCGGGTCTCGAGTTGGCTCTGAAGACCTACGGCACGATGAAGCTCTCAGACGTGATGGCGCCGGCGATTCGTCTTGCCGTCCAGGGCTTTCGCGTCAGCAACAAGCTGGCCGACGAATTGGAGGAGGAGCATCCGGGATTGCAGAGTTCCCCGATGAGCCAGCGCATCTTTCTGAAGGGCGGCCGGATGCTGAAGGCCGGAGACACGCTGAAGCAGCCGGAGCTCGCGGCTACGCTAGAGCGCATTGCCAAAAATGGGGCGGAAGAGTTTTATCGCGGCAAGACCGCTCGAATGCTCGCGGAGGAAATGGCCAGCCATGGCGGAATTGTCACTCTGGATGACCTTGTGCATTACACTCCGAAAGTTCGTGAAGTCCTGCGCGCAAAGTATGAGAGTGGCGGTCACGCCTGGGAAGTGCTGACCTCCCCTCCGCCCAGCTCGGGCGGCGTGGCCGTGATTGAGGCGCTGAACATGCTGCAAGGCGTCCCGCTGAAGGGCTGGGACGATCCGCAAAGCGTTCACATGGTTGCGGAAACGATGCGCCGCGTCTTTGCCGACCGCGCGGCCTATCTCGCGGACCCTGATTTTTCCGATGTGCCGGCGGCGGGATTGACCAGCCCCTGCTATGCCAAAGAACGTGCGGCCACGATTGACCCGCTCAAAGCATCGACGAGCAAAGAGGTCAAGGCCGGCGCTCCCCACCTTTGCGGCGTTTCGGCAAATCCAGACGCTACTCCACACATGGTTGCGAGCCTGGGCGAAGGACACCACACGACGCACTTCTCCGTCGTCGATGCTGCGGGGAATGCCGTAGCCAGCACCTACACGCTGAACGACAGCTACGGTTCACACGTCACCTGCGCGGCGGGATTCTTGCTGAACGACGAGATGGACGACTTCACCACGCAGCCCGGTGAGCCCAATGCCTTATATGGGCTGATGCAATCCGACGCCAACGCGATTGCGCCGGGTCATCGTCCGCTCAGCTCCATGACGCCAACCATTCTGCTCCGCGACGGCAAGCTCAGCTTCGTCACTGGTTCGCCCGGAGGTCCCGCCATTATTTCGGCGACTTTGTTGAGCGTGATCAATTGGATGCAGTTGGGTATGGAAGCGCAGGCAGCCATCAATGCGCCGCGATTCCATCATCAGTGGATGCCGGATCGCATCCGCATGGAAGCCGAGTTTCCGGAAAGCATGGAGCAGGCGCTGCGCGCGCGCGGGCACCAAGTTGAGCGCGGCTGGCAGGAAACACCGAGCCTCGGCCACGAAGCGAAGTGGCGAAGGCACATGGGCCTCGTGAACGCCATCGGAATCGATCCGCAAACCGGCGAGCGCCAGGGTGCCGCCGATCCGCGCGATGAAGGCGCGGCCGTGGGATACTAAGGGAAAGAGATATTTTCTACGGGATCATGCAGAGACTACTCTCAACGTACCTGTTCGTATCGCGAAAATTGACGCCCGAACTCCTTGGGCAAATTGCCGGGGCAGGCTTCCTGGGCGTCGAGATTTTCTGCTCGCGCGGGCATTTCGATTACACCGCAAAAACGGAAATGCAGGCGATGGCTGGCGCGCTCGCTCATCACGGTCTAATCCTTTCCTCGATGCATGCTCCGATGAGCCGGGATATGAGCTCGACCCGCGAAGGTGGCACGCCGCTTTCGATCTGCGAAGTGGAGCGCGTGAGGCGCATCGAGGCGATGGATGAATTGAAACGCGCTATCGATGTGGCGGAAGAACTGCCGTTTCCGCGCATGGTGTTTCACATGGGCAGCTCGCGGGAGACGGCCGATCCACGGAAGCGCGATGCGGCGTTTAGTTCGCTGGAACATCTCATACTCCATGCCCGGCATGTGGGCGTCACGATTTGCGTCGAAAACACCACCAGCGAGATGGGCGATCCAAGTTATCTTCGTGCATTTGTCGACGAAACCCGTCTCACCGGCCTCCGCTTCAATTTCGATATCGGCCACGCGCACCTCGCCGAATTGCCCGAAGACGAGCGCCTCGAAAAAAGCTTTTTTCTTTTGCGCGATCTCGTCTCTTCCGTCCACCTTCACGACAACCACGGAGAAAAAGACGAGCACTTGCCACCCTTCGACGGCACCATCGCTTGGCCCTCTGCCATCAAGCTCCTGAAGACCGCGCCCGAAGCGAACTTGCCGCTGGTTCTGGAATTGAAGGAAAAGACCGGCCCGGAAGCGCCAAGCGCCGCCGATCACCTCGCCGCCGCCCGCAAGTCCATGGATCAATTTGAAGAAGCATGGTCCGCCTGACTCCCTCTCGGTTTTGCTCAAAACCGGCGGGATCTACAGTTCCCCCTCTGGACATCAGGCCGCTGCTACGTATTGACTATAATTCTGACTATGGTAAGATTTTATGACTATAGGTGCTTCATGAAAGAAGTTGCCATCTCGGAATTCAAAGCCAAGTGTCTGGCGCTTCTGGAACAGGTGCGCCGCACTCGCCAGCCCATTCGCATCACGCGTCACGGAAAACCCGTCGCCGAGGTCATACCTCCGACTGCCGTTGTCGACCGCGCCTCATGGATCGGCTCCATGAAGGACTCCAAGATTATCGGAGACATAATTTCTCCCGCCGATGACGAGGACGAATGGGAGGCGTTGCGCGATTGAAACTACTGTTAGATACGCATATCTGGCTCTGGCTTACGATCGATCCCAAACGCTTGGGGCGGAGCACCTTAAAAGCACTAAAGGACGAGCAGAATGAACTCTGGCTTTCACCCATCAGCACATGGGAAGCTCTCACTCTGCACCATAAAGGAAGGGTCAACCTACACGGCGAACTTACCGCATGGGTTGCCCAGGCAACCGCAGGCATCAAGGAAGCTGTCCTGACCCATGAAATCATGATCGCAGCGAGTCAGTTGTCCCTGCATAAAGATCCCTCCGACCGGATGCTTGCAGCCACTGCGCTTGTCTTGGACTTGACGCTCGTCACGGCCGACGAACGGCTACTGGGTCTAGGAACGGTGCGAACTCTAGCAAATCGCTGAGTTGCCTGAGGAAGGCGCGGCGTTGGGCCGGCTTCCAAGTGTCCGACTTCACAGCCACTTGGATCTGGAGGGCAGCCGGGTGTGCCTTGTGAGTGGGCGCGAGAAATGCCCGTTTACGTGATCTTGCCTCTCCTCATCTTTGCTAAACTGGTCGTTTGAATCTTCTTCAGAGAAGCTCACTATGACCACGATTACAATTGAAAACGCTGGCCAGTACGATGGACAGGAAGTCACACTCAAGGGCTGGCTCTACAACCTTCGCGAGTCGGGCAAATTGCTCTTCCCGATCTTCCGCGACGGTACCGGCATCATCCAGGGAGTTTGCGCGCTGAAGGAAAACCCCGAAGCGTTCGAGTCGCTGAAGGGCCTCACACAGGAGTCCAGCGTCATCGCCACCGGCAAAATCCGTGCAGAAAAACGCGCCCCCGGCGGCTACGAAATCGGCGTCACCAAAATCCAGATCGTCCAGAAGGTTTCAGAAAGCACTCCGTTTCCCATCCAACTCAAAGAGCACGGCGTCGATTTCCTGCTCGATCAGCGCCATCTCTGGATTCGCACGCCCCGCCAGGCTGCCATACTCCGCATTCGCGCCGAAGCCATCCGCGCCGCCCGCGAATTTATGGACGGCCAGGGCTACACGCTCGCCGACGCGCCGATGTTCACTCCCGCCGCGTGTGAAGGCACGTCCACTCTTTTCGAAGTCAACTACATCGACGACCAGAAAGCCTACCTGACGCAGAGCGGCCAGCTCTATGCCGAAGCCATTGCCATGGCCCTCGGTAAGGTCTACACCTTCGGCCCCACCTTTCGCGCCGAGAAATCCAAGACCCGCCGCCACCTCACCGAATTCTGGATGCTCGAGCCCGAAGCCGCCTACGTCGAGCTCGAGGAAGCCATGTCCCTCGCCGAAGGACTCGTCAGCGCCATCGTGCAATCCGTAGTGAAGAACAAACCGCGCGAGCTGGAAACGCTCAAGCGCGATACCACCAAGCTCGAAAACGTGAAGCCCCCGTTCCCGCGCATCAGCTATGAAGATGCCGTTGCCGTGCTCAACAAAAGCGGCAATCCCGCTAAGTTCGGCGACGACTTCGGCGGCGACGAGGAGACCATCATTTCCAGCTCCTTCGATCGCCCGGTATTGATCCACCACTACCCCACGTCGATCAAAGCCTTTTACATGCAGCCGGACGCGCAGCGCCCCGAACTCGCCCTCGCCTTCGACATGATCGCCCCCGAAGGCTACGGCGAAATCATCGGCGGCAGCCAGCGCATACACGATTACGATTTGCTTCTGAAGCGCCTGCGCGAACACAGCCTTCCCGAAGAGTCCTTTCAGTGGTATCTCGACCTGCGGCGCTACGGCAGCGTGCCCCACTCCGGTTTCGGAATGGGCCTCGAGCGCACCGTGGCCTGGATTTGCGGCGTCGAACACATTCGTGAGGTCATCCCCTTCCCTCGCATGCTCTACCGTGTGTACCCTTAGAGCGGGGTAGTTCAGTAGTTTTCCTGCTGTTCCCGCATTTCTGTTGAGATCAAGGGCTGGATTGGACATCGTGGCAGGGTCTGCCGCAGCGCCACTCGCTCGGCTGTTCACCAGTCACGAGTCACCGGCCTGCCCCGACATTGTTGGGGCCAAGAATCACGGAGTCATCGCATGGCCCAAAAAGTTCGCATCATCGGCGTCCCCATGGACCTCGGCCAAAGCCGCCGCGGCGTGGACATGGGCCCCTCCGCTCTGCGCGGCGCGGGCCTCCAAGCCAGCATCAAGAAGCTCGGCCTCCAGGTCGAAGACATCGGCAATCTCTCCGTAAAGCAACCGGAAGAGATGCCCATCGGCGAAAAACGCGCCAAGTATTTGCAAGAGATTGCCGAAACTTGCAGCGATATTGCCGCCGCTGCCGAAAAATCCTTAACTGAAGGTTTTCTCCCGCTCGTTCTCGGCGGCGACCACTCCATCGCTGCAGGCGTAGCCGCCGGTGTCGCCAACTATTTCCGAAAAGATAAGAAGCAAATCGGCTACCTCTGGCTGGACGCGCACGGTGATATGAACACGCCCGAATCCTCTCCCTCGGGCAACGTCCACGGAATGCCGCTCGCCATCATCATGGGCTACGGCGCGCCCGAACTCGTCGACCTTCTCGGTTTCAAGCCCAAAGCCGAACCCGGCAACATCGTCATTGTCGGCGCACGCGATCTCGACGCTCAGGAACGCAAGATCGTCAAGAAATCCGGCGTACATGTATTCACCATGCGCGACATTGATGAGCGCGGCATGCGCGACGTCATGTCCGAAGCCCTCAAGTACGCCATGGACGACACCGCCGGCATCGCCGTCAGCCTCGATATGGATTTCGTCGATCCCGCCGACGCGCCCGGCGTGGGCACTCCCGTGCGCGGCGGCGTCACCTACCGCGAAGCCCATCTCGCCATGGAAATGATTGCGGACACCGAGTCCATGGTTTCCCTCGAAGTCGTGGAGATCAATCCCATCCTCGACGAACACAATCGCACCGCCCTCCTCGGCGTCGAACTCGTCCTCTCCGGCCTCGGCCAAAAAATCCTCTAATTTGGATTGCGGGAGCCCTGCTCCCGCTCTTATCCGATCTAGCATCGAGCGCCGGCTCAGCGGAATATTTTCTTCACATGGCTAGTCTCCGGTATATGCCTGTACTGCTCTGTTATACAATGGTCTGCCATACAGCGCTTTCACCACGAATGCGCATCATATCCAGGCAAGATGCGGCTCCTCCCGGTCCGAGGGCCAGCCTAATCGTCCCGACTTCGTCGTAAGACTGAGGAGAATGTAATGAGGAATCAGATTTCCCGTCTGTCCGCGCTTTTCATGGTTCTGCTCCTGTTGCCCACTCCAGACTGGGCCACCTGCGGCGGTGGTGGTGGCGGCGGAATGGGCGGCATGAGGAGCGGTAGCCCGGGCGGCGCAAGTATGGGTGACGAGCAGGTCTACCAGGTCCCCTGGAAACTGGTCAAACCGGACGATGCGCTCACCGCTGGCGGACTCGTCGTCTACTGGTTTCCCTCCTCCGGCGAAGAATTTCAGCGCTCCAGCCTGCGCAACTCGCGCAGCCTCTCACTGTACGCTTCCCAGTGCGTCACTATGGGCGTCGCTGATGCCGGCGCCGCGCTGGGCCAAAAGTTCCTCAGCGGCGAGAAACTCCCGGTCGTCGTCCTCGCCAAATCCGACGGCACCGTTATCAACAAAGTCCAGAACAACAATGGATTCCTCAAAGTCGACCAGGTCGAGAAGCTGGTCGAATCAGAAATGAAGCATCGCGAAGAAACGATCAAGGAGCAGCTCAAGGCCGCCAAGGAAAGAGCCAAGTCCGGCGACAAAGAAGGCGCCATTCCCCTCTATCGTTCCGTGCTCGATGAAAAATGCCTCTTCCCCAGCAAGGCCAAAGACGCGGCGAAAGAATTGAAAAAACTCGGCGTGGAAGCCACCGTGGAACTCTTCGACGCGCCGGTCATGGATCAGGCAAAAAGCGCCGAGATCGAATCCGTCATGAAGCGCGGCCTTGACGCGGAGATGAACGAGAAATACGAAGAGGCCGAGCGCCTTTATACGGAAGCCCGCCGCATGGATCCCGCCGATCCCGCGCCGCTGCGCTATCTCGGCGAACTCTATCGCCACCACCTCGGTGTTTGGGACAAGGCCCGCCAGACCTTCGAAGCCATCCTCGCCATCCCCGCCGATCCGCTCTCCCGTGCTGTCGCGCTCCACGGCCTCGGTAAAATGACCATCCACGAGGGCGAATTCCTGAAGGGCTTGCATCTGATGGAAGATTCCGTCCGCGAATATCCGATCGCCCTCGCCTACCGCAATCTCGCCGTCTATTGGAATTCCGAAGGCGACACCTCGAAGGCCGACTACTACACGCGCGAAGCCACCAAGCTCGATCCAACCGATCCGTACAATCTCGTTTTCGCCGCCGCCTTCCTCGCCGGCAACGGCCACGGCGACGAAGCGCTGAAAATCGCCACGGAAAACGAAGCGATGCTACCTGCCTCCTACAACCTTGCCGCCATCTACGCCCAGCTTGGCCAAAAACAAAAAGCGCTGGATCTGCTCAAGCGCCACTTCTTCCAATACGAGCGCTACGAAGCCGTGCGCTCCAAGGAAATGATGGAGGCCCGCGTCGACGCCGTCTTCGCTTCCCTGCGCGAAGACCCTCAATTCATCGCACTGACCGGCGCCGCCGACGGCAAACTAGCGATCCCGCAAAAGAACAAAATGCCCGCCGCCTCACCTGCAAAAATGTAGGCGTCGTGCTTCAACCAAGTTCTTGGGTAGCGCAGACTTCAATCTGCGCTCTCTTTGACGACTATGGTGGCTAAGACTTCGACCATCGGCCCGCCCCCCGCCGCCGTTGTCGATTCAGAACCCCGCAGAAAACAACCATCCCACCAATCCTCTTTTTTCACTTATAACTGAAAACTGACAACTGCAAACTCCCATGAGCCCTGATAAAAAACGACTCCGCGTCGGCATCCTCTTCGGCGGCCGCTCCGGCGAACACGAAGTCTCTCTCGCCTCAGCAACATCCGTCATTCGTGGGCTCGACCCGGACAAGTACGAGGCCGTGCCCATCGGCATCAGCAAAGAGGGCCACTGGCTCATCGGCGCAGGCGCGCAAAAAATGCTGCCCGAAGTCTTGAAGGGCGGCCAGCGCGTCATGATGACCGCCGACCCTACCGACGCTGCCCTCGTAAAATTGGACGGCAGCGGCGGCGGCCAGCGCATCGACGTCGTTTTCCCCGTGATGCACGGCACCTTCGGCGAAGACGGAACGATTCAAGGACTGCTCGATCTCGCCGGCTTGCCCTTCGTCGGCGCCGGCGTCCTCGGTTCCGCCATCGGCATGGACAAGGATGTCGCCAAGCGCTTGCTTCAAGTCGCGAAAATTCCCGTCGTACCTTGGATCACCGTTCACCGCCACGACTGGGAAAGCCATCCACAAGACATCCAAACGGCGATTGAAGAAAAATTTGCGTACCCTGTTTTCGTAAAACCCGCGACGCTCGGTTCTTCCGTCGGCATGACCAAGGCGCACTCGCGCGAGGAATTGTCTCCCGCCTTGAATCTTGCCTGCGAATTCGCAATGAAAATTCTCGTCGAACAATGCGTGGTCGCCCGCGAAATCGAAGTCGCTGTCCTCGGCAACCACGATCCAAAAGCCTCTGTTCCCGGCGAAATCGTCCCGCACCGCGAATTTTACGACTACGCCGCGAAATATCTCGAAGAAGGCACCCAGCTCCTGATTCCCGCGAAGCTCAAGCCCGCGCAGGTGAAAAAAATCCAGCAGTATGCCGTAACCGCGTTTCGCGCTCTCGAACTCAGCGGCATGGCCCGCGTCGATTTCTTCCTGGAAAAAGAAGGCGGCAAGATTTATCTCAATGAAGTGAACACCATCCCCGGTTTCACTTCCATCAGCATGTACCCCAAGCTCTGGGAAGCCACCGGCATTCCCTTCCGCGAACTCATCGACAAGCTCATCGAGCTCGCCCTCGAGCAGCACGCCGAAAAAGCCCGCACGAAATACCAGATTGAGCTCCCCGCCGGGTCAAGCGGCGCTCTCGACGCGTAAGTCTCCTTTAAGGAATTTGTTCACTCGGCCGGGTAAGCGAGCAACCGAACACTGACCGGCTTCCCAGAATTCAGTTCGCCTCTTACTCAGACGCACGGAGTCTGTTAGGATTTTAGTGTTGCTGAATGGCGCGGGGATGGCGCCGCTGCAACGGCCACTTTGATTCCGACGCTCGCGGGGCAGGAGACTACTGAATGTCACTTATCGATCCACCTGCCGACAAGCCAGATAAACCCCGAGCTATGGCCTTCACCGTCGCGACGCTTGCGCTAGTCGCGATTGTGGCGCTCTGGTTCACCTTCCGCTACTACCCGGAAAAGAAGGCCGCGGAGCATTTCTTCGACACGCTCATCGCGGGCGACACGGCCCAGGCTTACCAACTCTGGAAGCCCGGCCCGACCTACGCGATGAAAGATTTTCTCGCCGACTGGGGACCCCAGGGCTACTACGGCCCGGTGAAGAGCTACAAGATTATCCATGCCAAAGCACCCAGCGGCTCGAACGCCGTTGCGGTTTCGGTGGAGGTCAGTCCCTTCTCCCCGATGCCGGACATATCCGACACCGAAAAAAGTCGCAAGACGAAAGTTGTCGAAGTCTGGGTTTTGGCAGCCGACAAATCCTTCAGCTTCCCCGTTCCCTAATCGCTTCCGAAGAAAGCTTCGCGCATAACCAGCATCGGAGATAGTGATTGGTTCGAATGAGTTGCAGCGCCTCGATCACCGTCACTTCGCATGGCTGCTGGCGAGAATCGGCGTGGGGCTAATCAACTTCAACTGGTCCAGCGACGACAATACGCTTTGCCAGCGAGCAGAGTCCTTTTTCGTCTCAAGAGGCAGCGAGAGGTCAGAATAGAAGCTCAGAATATTGTCGCGCAGGCCGGCTGAAGTTAGATCGAACTTCCGGTCCGCCAGCTGACCCAACAACTTCGCGTAGGTGTCGTCCGTCAGCGAGTATTCCGCTGCCACGGTTGCTTTGCCAGTGTCGAAATCATAGTTGGCAAGATCCAGTGAGTCGGTGCGGACCTGCTGGAGATAAATGCGGTATTGGTCGACGGTGGTATTGATACTCTTGAAGTACATTTCCCCCGTCTGTGGCGTGGGGTTGTTGAATGCCAGCGCCTTGAACGGCCCAATTTTCGGCATATATCGCAAAATCACCGACCACACACGAGTGCCGAAATCGGGCTTGGTGTAGTCCTTACCCCACTGTTTTTCATAATCGGAGCGCGACAGGCGGTAGAGAAACTTCTTTTTTGCAAAACTGGGATTCTCCTTCATCATGTCTTTCTTGTGGGTCCGCAGAGCGATCTGGGTCATTTGCGGGATCATCCGGCTGACAGCAAAGCGATAGGAACCGACCGCGAGATCCTCATGCGAGAGCACGTCTTTCAACTCCACTCCGTAAACGATGGGGAAAGTGCGCTCCAACAGAGGCTTGGACACCTGGAACCCGATGAAATCGTGATACTGCTCCGACGCATAACGATTCTTAGCCACTTGCACCATGTCGAATCCGAACTCCGTCTTCAGATGCGCGGCGTGGCCCTCCGCGTACCTGACGAAATTGCCGTATT
>JBGQDD010000074.1:0-10548 GCA_041495665.1 Candidatus Acidiferrum sp. | reverse complement strand
CGATCGCATCGATCTTCTCCAATTCCACGAAGTCATTCGCATGACCGACCCGGAGCGTATCTTTGCTCCCACTGGCGGCATGGAAGCCGTCCTCGAAGCGAAAAAAGCCGGCAAGGTCCGCTACATAGGTTTCACCGGCCACAAGAATCCCGCCATGCACTTGCACATGCTCGAAACTGCAGCGAATCATGCATTTCATTTCGACGCTGTCCAGATGCCTCTCAATGCCATGGACGCTCACTACGAAAGTTTTGGACAAAAAGTCCTTCCTGTCCTGGTCAAAAATGAAATCGGCGTCCTCGGCATGAAGCCCATGGGCGCTGGACTCCTCCTCCGGAGCAACACCTTGACCCCCGTCGAGTGCCTCCACTACGCCATGAACCTGCCCACCAGCGTCGTCATCACCGGCTGCGAATCTGTGTCCAACGTCCAGCAAGCTCTCGATGCCGCGCGCAGTTTCAAGCCGCTCAGCTCCGCGGAAGTCGCCGCCCTCCTTTCTAGGACTCAGCAAGCCGCTCGAGACGGCCAATTCGAAGGCTACAAGACCACCAACAACTTTGATGGCACCGCCCACAATCCGCAGTGGCTCGGCTAGCCAAGATTATTCGCCACTAATCTCGCACTCTGATCTCGTGCGGAGAATAGAGCACTGTCATCCTGAAGCGATCCGATAAGGATCGCTGATCGAAGATTCCGGCTCCTGCCGGAAGGGATCTCAGCCTTTACTTTAAGCTCAGTGTTTGATTGGATTGGATGTTTGCTTCAGAAATACGCCGCCGGAATCCAATGCTTAAACGGAAACGGAGACGGTCTTTCGGGGATACTTCTTCGCAATGTAATTATCCACCAGCGCTTGGAACGCGACGGCGAGCTCGTCGTAAGTACCTTCCAGCGTCACATCCTTCTGCCCATCAATATAAACCGGGCATCGCGGCGCTTCGCCCGTGCCCGGCAGGCTGATGCCGATATTCGCGGCCTTCGATTCACCGGGTCCATTGACAATGCAGCCCATCACCGCGAGGGTCATCTCCTCGACGCCTTCATATTGCGTTTTCCAGATCGGCATGCTGTCGCGGATGTAGTCTTGGATAGCCTCTGCCAATTCCTGAAACGTGGTGCTGGTGGTGCGCCCGCAGCCGGGGCACGCCGTCACGCTGGGCGCAAACGAACGCAGCCCCAGCGCTTGCAGCAATTCGCACGCCGCGTAAACTTCTTCGCGGCGATCCCCGCCCGGTTTGGGCGTAAGCGAAATGCGAATCGTATCGCCGATGCCTTCGTAAAGAAGCACACCCAGCGAAGCCGCCGACCAGATCTGTCCCTTCATCCCCATCCCGGCTTCGGTAAGACCAAGGTGCACAGGCTGTTCGGTCTTCGCGGAAAGGTCGCGATACACGGTAATCAGGTCGCGCGGCCGCGAAGTCTTGCACGAAATAATGATCTGGTCTTGGCGCAGCCCGGACTCCAGCGCCAGCTCCTTCGATTGCAGCGCCGAGAGCACCATGCAGTCGTTTATGATCTCTTCGGACTCTTTGCCGAGATTCTTGTCCGTATTCTCCTGCATCTTGCGCATCACCAGCTCTTGATTGAGCGAGCCGCCATTCACCCCGATGCGCACGGGCTTGCCGTTATCAACGGCGATTTTGCAGATGGTGGAGAATTGCTCGTCGCGCCGCTGCCCCGCGCCCACGTTTCCCGGATTGATGCGGTATTTATCCAGCGCTTTCGCGCATTCGGGATATTTCGTCAGCAGCACGTGCCCGTTATAATGAAAGTCACCGATGATCGGCGCTTTGCATCCGGCATCCTGCATCCGCTTCTTGATCTCCGGCACCGCCGCCGCTGCTTCCGGCACGTTCACCGTCCAGCGCACAATCTCGGAGCCTGCCTCGGCCAGCTCTAAAGTCTGCTTCAATGTCGTTTCGATGTCAGCCGTGTCCGTGTTCGTCATGGACTGCACAACGATGGGCGCGCCACCGCCCACGCGCACGTGTCCCACGTTCACGCCATAAGTCTTCCGCCGCGGATGGCGGCTGGCAGCAGCGTCAAACCCTTCAATCTGCGTAAGCATTCCTGTTAATTCTATCGTGATTTGGGCCCTCCAGGAAATCGAGTCTTCTTCCGAGTGATGTAAACTACCCTTTTTGATCTAGGAACAGTTGCATCGTACCTTGCACATGGCTATATTGCGGGGAGGTTTTTACGTGCGCATACTTGGCTTACACCGCTTTTTTCTACTGCTTCTCCTTGCCTTCGGCGTGCTTCCACTCACCTTTGGCGCGGAAGCTCCCAGACTTGTACAGAAGGATGGCCGCTGGGCACTCTTCGTGGAAGGCCGTCCGTATTTAATTCTGGGTGGGCAGATTCATAACTCCAGCGCTTGGCCCTCGGAGCTGCCGCAAGTGTGGGCGTCGTTGGCTGCCCTGCATGCCAACACCGTTGAAGCGCCGGTCTATTGGGAACAGATTGAACCCGAACCGGGCCAGTTCGACTTTGCCAACGTGGACCAACTCGTGAAAGGTGCGCGCGCCCACAACCTGCACCTTGTACTATTGTGGTTTGGCACGTGGAAAAATGGCAACATGCATTACGCGCCGAAATGGGTAAAGACCGACCCCAAGCGCTTTCCGCGCGTGATCAGGGCAGACGGCGAACCCATTGATGTGCTCTCCGCAAATTCGCGCGCAAATCTAGAGGCGGACAAGACGGCCTTCGCCGCGCTTATGCGTCACCTGAAGGCGCTGGATGGCAACGAGCACACCACTCTGCTGGTCCAAGTCGAGAACGAATCGGGCAGCATCGGGACCGTGCGCGATTTTTCTCCAGCAGCGAACGCGGCGTTTGCTGGCCCCGTTCCGGCCGACCTGCTGGCCGTCGTCCACAAGGAACCCGGCACTTGGAGCCAAGTCTTCGGTTCCGAGGCGGATGAAACCTTCCAGGCCTACTATCAGGCGCACTATGTCAATGAGGTCGCTTCGGCGGGCAAAGCCGAATTCGCGATTCCACTCTACATCAACGTGTGGGTCACCTATCCACCCGCCGAATTGCCCGAACGGCGCATTCCCATCCCCGGCATTCAGTATCCCAGCGGCGGGGCAGTGCAAAAGTTCGTAGGCCTGTGGCGCGCATTGGCGCCTTCGATAGACATGATCGGTCCCGACATCTACAGCGGTGAGTCCGATTTTGTCCAAGAGATCATGCGTACCTACCGCCGCCCGGACAATCCCCTGTGGATACCCGAGATTGGGAGAAACGATAACTTTGCCAAATTCCTGTTCTATGCCCTGGGCAATGGAGCGGTGGGTTTCTCCCCTTTTGGTGTAGATCATAGCGGATGGAATGCCCTCGGAGATGAAATCGGCAAAGCGCACGCCAGCAACTTTGCGCTGCTCGGGCCAATGAGTAGGGAAATCGCCAAGCTGAACTTCGAAGGCAAGCTGAAGACATCTGTAGAGGAACCCGGGCACGAGCGGCAGGAACTGGATTTTGGCTCCTGGCAGGCAACGGTCTCGTATGGCTTTCCTCAACACGACGGACGGCGGCCGCCTGGTACCAAAGACGCTCACGGAGTCGCCTTAGTTGCACAACTGGGACCAGACGAATTCCTGGTGACGGGGGTAGACGCCAGCATCAGTTTTCACTTGCCCGGACGGCTGCCAGGCTTGCGCATGCAGATTCTCTCGGCCGAAGAGGGGTCGTACGAGAACGGTGTTTGGAAACCGATGCGGCTGTGGAATGGCGATGAGACCGATAGAGGCTTAAGCTTCCACCAAGAACCGGCGGCTGTGCGGATCCTGCTAGGCAGTTTCTAGGGCACATCGGGCATGCCCTAGCTTCAGAAGCTCTTCGTCATTCCCTAGCGTGCCATCGCACGCTAGGGATGTTCTTGCGCTATCTGTAGGAACATTTGTTCTGCAGATTCGAATGCAAAGGAATGCGAGCGATTGAAGTTGGGCCTGGCAGAAATAATATTCGATGAGCGGCTTGCGACGAAGTGTGAAGCATGAAAGCAGAGCGAGGCCGCGCGCGAATGAGACTTCCACTCCCGACTCCCTGAACAATTTATTCCGGCAATTTGTTCTGAACCATGGAATCAAGAGTTGGCAGGCATCAGGGCAGCAACGTCTTTCTCCGGCTTCTCCAGGTCCACGGCCACGTGAGCGAGTCTTTCCAATTCACTTCTCATCTCGTCCCAATACTCGGAGCCGATCGTCGCGACGAATCGTTCATGCGCCGCGCGCCAGGCGGGCAAGCTGCGCGCCAGGGTGCGCTCTCCTTTGGTCGTCACGGTCAAAAAACGTTGCCGCATGGCGGCGCGTTTCGAGACGGTGACGAGCCCCTCTTTCTGCAAGAGCCGCAAACTCCTCGTCAGTGTCGTGCTGTCGATGACCAGCACGTCGGCGATAGCCCCGATGGAAACCGGCTGACTCTTTGCGATGCCCACTAATATCGCGAACTGCGTCGAGCGAATTCCGGATTCCTGCAGCGCCGTGTCGTACAGCCGCGTGACGGCGCGCGCGGTCCTGCGAAAGTTGAACGAAGCGCAGTAGCCCGTTCCGTTCAGGTCCAGTGGTGTGGAATTCTTCTTCATTTCCAGCTTCTCAAGCTTGACTTGTATATACATCTTAAGATATAACTGACCTCAACGTGATGTCAAGTGGCGGTATCCATGGCCCGGTCGGGCGCCATTCTGCGAGTGGAATCGAATGAATTTTGAATCGGTCAAATGTTGTGACCAAGGATGATTTCCATGAGCACGCAACTGGTTCCCATGCACTCGCCGGAAGAGCACGAAAGTTCGCATAACGCCGCACTCGCTCCCGCACGGTACGTCTGTTTTGGCGCCTTCCATCTCGACCTGAAAAAAGAAGAACTTTTCAAGGACGGGACGCGGGTGAAGCTGCAGGGCAAAGTTTATCAGGCGCTCCTTGCACTCCTTCAAAAGCCGGGCGAGATCGTGACGCGCGAAGCACTGCGCCTGCAGCTTTGGCCGTCGGACACGCACGTCAACTACGATGCCAACGTGAACACCACCGTGAACAAGCTCCGCCAGGTTCTTGGCGATTCACCGGTTCAGCCCGCGTTCGTGGACACGATTCCGCGCAAGGGCTACAGCTTTGTTGCCAAAGTAGAATACGTTGACCATGCGGTTGCGCCGCAGCCGGCGGAACTCTTGCCCCGCACAACGGTTGGGGAGCGCACGGATGACAAAGCGTCTTTCTTTCGGACGGTTATCCTTTCCCGATGGTTTACCGCCGGCGTGGTTACTCTGGTGATCGCCAGCATGTTGTTCGGCGCGGCACTGATGTTGTACGCGCACCGCTGAATCTAACTAACTCCGACCAGCCCCCACAATAAATCTCAGAGCGAGCCGCGGAGGCCCAGGGCGTCGGCGTGCTCGCGCAGAGCGGCGATGCAGAAGGCGATGTGCTCTTCCAGCGGCACGCCAAGTTCTTCGGCGCCTTTGCGCATGTCCTCGCGCGACACGCCCTTGGCGAAGAGTTTGTCTTTCATGCGGCGCTTCACCGAATCCACTTCCAAATCCAAAATACTTTTCGACGGTCGCACGTACGCGCAGGCCGTCAGGAAACCGGCGATCTCGTCGCAAGCGAAGAGCGTGTGCTCGAGCGCGGTTTGGCGCGGCACGCCGCAATAATCCGCGTGCGTGATGATCGCGCGGACGATCTCCTCGGAGTAGCCCTGTTCGCGCAAAATCTTTGCGCCTTCGGAGGGATGCCCCTGATCGGGCGAGTGCTCCTGATTGGGCCAGCGCTCGTAATCGAAATCGTGCAGCAGCGCGGCGAGGCTCCAGGTTTCTTCGTCGGCGCCGGTTTTGCGGGCATAGGCGCGGACACACGCTTCGACGGCGAGCATGTGTTTGCGCAAGCTCTCCGAAGTGGTGTACTCGCACAGCAGTTTCCAGGCGTCCTCGCGTGTCGGCATGCGGCTCTCCCCCAAATGGAGCGGACAGTGTAGCGCAGTGGATAAGGAAGTCGACAGTCGACAGTTGAAAGCGAGTGAGCCGGGATACGGAAAAAGATAACGCAGAGACGCTGAGAACGCAGAGGCACGCAGAGCGGAGTAAGGGTGGCTCGGGCCTGGCGCCCTGTGATCCGTGGCCCGTGGAGGGCGCAGGACGTGCGAAGCAACGAAGCGGGAAAAGTAGGGACGGCGGGGGGGTACACCCCCCCACCAATTTGCATGAATATCAAAAGAAAGGAGTTGCGAAATTTGCATTTTGTAAGTGATTGAGGGGGCAGGGGATAGTTGACGGTGATTTGGGCCAAACAACGGAGGGGATGAGAGGATGCAAGGCGAGGGGGTACACCCTCCGTCGTGATGGAAATTGTGTGGAACGCGTTGATTCCAAAAGAGTTGTGGTGATGCCGTTGTGTAGGAGAGTCTGTAAACGATTGAGGACAAAGGGGTTGAATCAAGGTGGTCGATTCGGACTCGGAGCAGGGAAGCTGCGGAGGGGGATCTAGCCGGTGCTGGAGCTTGGCAAACACGGGAAAGAATAGCAGAAAGTAGTGCGCTTGTCAATGTATATTATGGACATCATTCGAACGGAATTGTAAGACGTTGAAATGTCAGCAGGTTACAGGTTGGAAGGTTAAAAGTTGAAGGTTGAAAGTTGAAAGCATGGGATCTGAGACCGGATGGCCGGACCTAGCCATTCGTGGGGCGCGGAAGAGGATGCGGTGTTCGCGAGCAGTGTTTGCGCGCGCCGCTGAGGATCAACGAAAGGACATTGGAGAAATGGGAGCAGGGGCGGGCCAAGCCGAATCCTCAGGCGGCAGCGTTGGTTCTGCTGGTGCGGCGGTATCCCGACACGCTGGAGCGGCTGGAAAAGGTGGCGGCTGGCTGATGGGGTGGGAATGTAGAAGACAGATGGAAATCGGAAAATCGAGATTAGAAGAGTGTGAAGAATGTGAAGAGAAAATCCCCACTCGCGCTCCGCCTGAATGGGGCGCCCAGCAGGGCTCACGGGCCAGCAATTAAAGAGAGTAGCTAGTTTACATTCGGTTAGCTATCCTTCATATTATGGAAGGTGGCGAGAAATGTCAGTTGAAATCGATCTAGTAAAGTTCAAGGCCAAGGCGCAGCTGAAGGACAGATACGCAAAGCAGCTCCAGCGACTACAAACTCATGGTGTCGCTCCCGCTTGCATCGAAGAAGCCGTCAAGGGGGCCACAGACAATCTTTCCAAAGCCAAATCCTCATCTCTCGTAATCTATGGCGAGCCGCAAAGCGGCAAAACGGAGATGATGATCTGTCTCACTGCCAAGCTCTTGGACAGCGGACATCCAATAATTGTGCACCTCATGAACGACAGCGTCGATTTGCTGGCACAGAATTTAACTAGGTTTAAAGCTTCCGGACTGGCCCCTGCTCCGAGGAGCTTGTCAGACTTGCTACAATCGTCTCCCACGCAAAATCCAAAAGAACTCGTTGTGTTCTGCAAGAAGAATGTCTTCGATCTCGATAAACTTATAGCTAGGCTGGCCGGTAAGGGGAAGATTGTCGTAATTGACGACGAGGCTGACTATGCGACGCCGAATGCAAAAATCAATCAAGGCACAAAGACAAAGGTCAACGAACGGATCGGCAAGCTTCTTGGCAGTGATGGCTCCTACGTCGGTGTAACCGCGACCCCAGCGCGGCTCGATCTCAATAACACCTTTAAGAATGATACGGCGAAGTGGGTCAACTTCCCGCCGCACTCCAAGTACACAGGACAAGACGTCTTCTTTCCGCTCGACAAGAAGGTTCCTTACCGTTTGACCCTTCTCGATCAAGGGGGAAGTCCGAAGGAAGCGCAGGACGCGTTCGTGCGTTTTCTCGTAACAGTCGCCTATCTGAATTTGTACGAAAATAATGGCGAAGAAAAAAACTATACGATGCTCGTCCACACTAGCGGACGGAAACAGGACCACGAAGTCGACCGAGTCACGATCGAGACGTCGGTTCAGGCGCTCATAGACAGCGATAGCACCGCTTTCGATTCTTTGGTCACTCAGGTGCATGTCGCGGCCCAAAGTCTCTACCCAACCCGGGATGCAGATCACTTGACGAATTATGTCGTCACGAACGCCTCGCGGGCTACTCCCGTCGTGCTAAATAGCAAGCGAGACCGCAAGACGGCCGGTGAAAATGCAACCCAGCCGTCGTCCCCTTTCACCATCATCATCGGAGGGAATATCGTGTCCCGTGGCGTCACATTCCCAAACCTACTTTCGATGTTTTTCACACGAAACGTAAAGCACAAGTTGCAGCAAGATACGTACATCCAGCGCGCTAGGATGTTTGGCGCGCGAGGCGAGTTCCTCAAGCATTTCGAGCTAACTATACCGTCTCAGCTCTACACGGACTGGCACAGATGTTTCGTTTTACATAAACTCGCGCTCGAGACGATTAACAATAAACTTGGTTCCCCGGTCTGGATCGGCGATAACCGTGTCTCGGTCGCAGCGAAGTCAAGCATCGATAACGCGAATGTCGTGCTCGACAAGGGCGAAATGTCCTTCGGCATGTTCGATTACACCACCGACTTCGACCCGATCGTGCTTGAGAATCAGAACAGCATCGAAACGCTGAGAAAGCTACAAACCAGGATCGGGAAGGAAGCATTGCCCGGATTCCTCATCGAATACATCAAAGCCACGTCACTCGGCGGGCCGGGTTTGTTCGCAATTCATACTGCTTCGTCGATCGCTGGTAGCGTGGACGCCAACCAGGCGGCTATCTCACGAAAAAAGGGTTTTATGGGCAAAAGCCAGCTTGAGCCTAAGAGGTTCCCAAACGCGGTCCACCATGTCAAAATCCTCTACAACAAGAAACGTAAAGCAAGGTTGTTCTATAAATTCCAGGGTAGTCTTCAGTTCATACAGAATCTCAGGGGAGCAACCTAACTGTGTTGCAGAAAAAGATGAGGCTAACTCCCATCCATCCATTCCCGGCGCGCATGGCTCCCGAGATTGTCTTCAAGGAGTTGGAAGGGCTCCCTTCATCTCGACTCGTTCTCGATCCCATGTCGGGATCTGGAACCGTCTTACGGGCTGCCGCGGAACTTGGTCATCGTGCGATTGGTTTCGATCTCGATCCCCTCTCTGTGCTAATGGCACGCGTCTGGACGTCGCCTTTGAGGGTCACAAGCTTGCCTAGAGCCGCCGAGACACTAGTGCGGAAAGCGAGGCTCTTGAACGATGAGTATCTGCCCTGGATTGACGAGTGCGAGGACACAAGGGAGTACATCAAATTTTGGTTCTGCAGAAAGCAGATCAAAGCCCTGAGACGCTTGTCTTCCACGCTGGCGAGCAAATCAGGTGCGCTTGCAGATGCGATGAAGGTCGCGTTGAGCAGAATCATTATCACCAAGGAACGCGGGGCATCAATCGCACGCGACACATCCCATAGCCGACCACACCGCGTGTTCTTCGAAAACGACTACGATGTCTATGAAGGTTTTCTGCAATCTGCGAGGCGCCTAGCAGCACGATTGACGCCTGAGAAAATCCTCGGCTCCGTCGCTGTCAAGAGAGGTGACGCGCGCCACTTGACCTCCCTACCTCCGAGATCGATAGACGTTATCATCACGTCGCCGCCCTACCTCAACGCTATCGATTACCTGCGGGGGCATCGGCTTTCCTTGGTATGGCTCGGGTATACGTTGTCCCAGATACGCGCATTGCGGTCGCACAGCATCGGTGCGGAAAATAGCACTGCAGGCCTAATTTCTACATCCTGCTTGGACAGATTGCTACAGGAAGCGGGCGACGTTGAAAAACTCCCATCCAGAGAATTGGGCATGGTGCGACGGTATGCGGAAGACGTGTCCGGCTTCGTGAATGAATTGGCTCGTGTCGCAAAGAAAGGCGGGCGCGTGCTACTTGTCGTCGGAAATTCTCGCTTGAAGGGTGTGCCAGTATCGAATGCGGACATCAACGTTGCAGCCGCGCAACTGGCGGGGCTCCGACTAACCGGCCGCTCCGAACGGGCACTTGCTGTCTCCCATCGATACCTCCCTTTACCAGCCAGTAGATCTGGAAGCCTAGCCCAGCGCATGCACACGGAGACCTTGCTGAGTTTCTCCGTCCAATAGCCGTGCGGGTGGGCCAGCCTCTGTCCCTGCGGACGCTTCGGGTCGTTACCGACATTCCAAACATTATCGCTTGATCGCTCTGATCTCTACCTAGGCTCACTTCGGGGAGTTGCGTGAGTGCGGGACGGGCATGGAGCAATACGTGTTCGTGCGGCTGCATGCGCGGGAAGGGGAAAAGAATGGGGACAACTGAAAACTAGAAACTAGAAGGCAGAAAGTAGAAAGGGGAAGGCGCGGGGACGAGAGCAAAGCAGGGAGAAGAGAGATTTCTCTCTGCGCAGGCCGACGCTTTCGTACGAGCGAAGCGGGAAGAAAAAGTAGGCCTGCTTCGATCGAAATGACGAGCGTTCGATGTTAAGTCGTCCAGAGGATGTCGAGCTTTTTTGCGACGTGGGCGAAATCCTTGTCGCTGGTGGCGAGGGCGGCTTTGCGATTTAGGGCTAGTGCGG